>JAADFU010000018.1:0-19612 GCA_013152715.1 Calditrichota bacterium | reverse complement strand
ACCACACTTTTACACCATCTCAAATTGCGCTGTAAAATGCCGCAGCATCGGCGCTTCGTAAGTAAAACGAACACCTCTGAGTTGATTTCTGTTTTTGTAAACCTCCTCGATTACTTCGATCACGTAGTCGAAATGGCTCTGGGTGTACACGCGGCGCGGAAATGCGAGACGCACAAGTTCCAGCATCGGTGGAATGTATTCGCCGGTTTCGGGGTCATTTTTGCCGAACATGATGCCGCCGATCTCGCAGGAACGAATGCCGCCGGCAATGTAGAGCGCGACAGCAATCGCCTGTCCGGGAAACTGATTTAGCGGAATGTGCGGGGCGAAAGCTTTGGCGTCGAGATAGAGCGCGTGGCCGCCGGTCGGTTTGAGATAGGGAACGCCCATTTTGTCCAGCCGCTCGCCCATGTACTCGACAGTGCGAATGCGATAGTGCAAATAGTCTTCATCCAGGACTTCGTCTAATCCCTGGGCGATGGCTTCCAGGTCTCTTCCTGCCAGACCGCCGTAAGTGGGAAATCCCTCGGTGACAATGAGTACGTTCCGCGCCTGCATTGCCAGATCGTCGTCATTCATGGCAAGAAAACCGCCAATATTGACCAGCGCATCTTTTTTGGCGCTCATGGTGCAGCCGTCGGCGTAGCTAAAAATTTCCTGGGCGATTTTTTTGCACGACCAGTCCCGGAAGCCGGGCTCGCGCATTTTGATGAAATAGGAATTTTCCGCAAAACGGCAGGCGTCGAGAAAAAGCGGTATGTTGTGACGCGAACAGATTTCTTTGGCGCCGCGGATGTTTTCCAGCGACACCGGCTGCCCCCCGCCGGAATTGTTAGTGATGGTGAGCATACAGACCGGAATATTTTCCGCGCCTTTTTCTTTGATGAAATTTTCCAATTTTTCCAGATCGATATTGCCTTTGAACGGATGCAACAATTGCGGCTCTTTCGCCTCGTCGATTACCAAATCCACTGCTTCGGCGCCGTTGTATTCGATATTGGCGCGCGTGGTGTCAAAATGGGTATTTGAGGGAATGTATTTGCCTTTTTGGGCGAGAATTTCGAACAAAATGCGTTCCGCGGCCCGTCCCTGATGCGTGGGAATGATGTGTTTGAAGCCGGCAATTTCCTGCACTTTGTCAAAAAAGCGATGGAAACTGCGTGCGCCGGCGTAAGATTCATCGCCGCGCATGATGCCGGCCCACTGCAGGTCGCTCATTGCCGCGGTCCCGCTGTCTGTGAGCAGGTCGATGATGATATTTTCGGCGTCGATGAGAAATAAATTATGACCCGCTTTCTTGATTATTTTTTCGCGCTGCTCGCGCGTCGTCATTTTAATCGATTCGATCATTTTGATCTTGAAAGGTTCAATGATTGTTTTCATGAGCGCGCCTTTCTTTTGGTTCTATGTCGGTTTAGGATGGGGTATCCAATTCATGGGAAACAGGATATCCTGTCAAGGATACAGAAGAATTTGCAGCTAAAGATAATGAAAACTGTGAATAAATACAAATAAAAAAACAAAAAAAATCAGGGCTCGAAAAGCGAGCCCCGATCAGGAACGAGGAGATGATTTGATTAGTATTGGGGAGGGAGGACCCATTTGTCTATCGTTTTCTCCAATGACCTTTTACGTAAACCCAACCGTGGGGTTTTTTGACCCAATGACCAGCGACCCAAACTTTGCCTTTTGGCGGAACTTTCCAGTAGCCTTTGACCCAGACGAAATCCGCTCTTCTGGCGTTCCATTTCCAGTGTCCTTCAATCCAAACTGCTTTAGGCGAAGGTTTTGCCTTTTTTACGACGACAATTTTTTTTGCCGGGGGTCTTCTGGAAACGTGAACTACTCTCGGCGCACATGCGGAAATTTGAATCATCAGAAAAATTGATAAAATCGACAAAGACAAAATTCTTTTCATGACAACCTCCAAAGTATTGTTTGTGATTTCTGGCGGAAACAGGTCAATTTTTGTGCCAGACTTATTGTGGTAAAATAATGTATTAAAAATCAATATATTACAAATAATTGGAAGTCCAAAAATTTTTATTGAGGGTTCGCTGCGGTACGTTTGGGTGAACGAAATGGTACACGAGGGAAGAACCAGTCCACATTGAAAGACAAGTCAGGCGGAATGAAAAAGTGTTTTCGTTGAATTTGTCAAAATTTGTTGTCGCTGCATTTTTAAGCGGACCGCATCTCCGTCTCAAAAAAATTTGCTTGCTTTTTTGCAATGGAGTTTTTAGATTCCAGTCAATTTGATTTGACAATTTTGGGAAATTCGGGCTTTCAGCAAAGGGTGCAAGCATGGATCAAAAAGTTAAAGAATATTTTCGTTTAACCAGGCCGCTGAATGTGTTTATTGGCATGTTGTCGATTTTTTTAGGGGCGTTTGTCACGGGAACGATTCAGCCGTTGTGGCGGGTCTTGCTGGCGAGTCTGTCGGGAGGATTGATCGCTGCGGCAGCGAACGCTATTAATGACTATTTTGACGTGGAAATTGATCGTATTAACAAACCGAATCGTCCGATTGCGTCGGGGAAAATGAGCAGAAAACAAGCGCGCACATTTTCTCACATCTTGTTTTACGCTGGGATTTTGATCAGTATTTTTGTGAATTGGAAAGCCCTCATCGTGGCGGTTTTTTCGTCACTTTTGCTTTACCAATACAGCGCGAGGCTGAAACGAACTATTTTGTGGGGAAATTTGAGCGTGAGTCTGGTGTCGGCGCTGGCGTTCATTTACGGCGGCATTGCTGTCAATCGGCTGGAGATCGCGTTGATTCCGGCAATTTTTTCCTTTTTCTATCATCTGGGCCGGGAAATCATTAAAGACACGGAAGACATTGTCGGCGACGAGGCCGATGGGATTGTCACTTTTCCCATAAAATACGGCGTCCAAAAAGCGCTGGCGCTGTCGAGCGGCATTTATCTGTTTTTGATCGCGCTGACGTTGGTCCCCTATTTTTTCCACATTTTTGGCATTTACTACCTGATTATCGTGTTGGCGGTGGTTGATCTGGTTGTTTTGCTTGTTCTGTTTTTTATATGGAGAGATCGATCGCAAAAAAATCTGTCCCGGCTCAGTCTGATTTTGAAGCTGAACATGTTCGCCGGGTTAATTGCCATTTATTGCGGACAGTTTTGATTTGTCTGAGCGCTCGATTAAAATCAGAAAGAAATTCAATTTTGCAGGAAATCACAAGTTCAAAATTTTTTCAATCACCCGCTCCAGATCGTGCAGAGAGAATGGTTTTTTAAGAAAATAGATATCATCGCGTTTCAGTTTTTTGCGAATGGTGGATTCTTCCTCAAATCCGCTGATGAGAATCACCGGCACCCACGGATTTTCATTTTTTAAGCTTTTGACCAATTCAATCCCGTCCACGTTGGGCATGAGCACATCAGTGATCACCAGATCGAATCTGTTTTTTTGGAACAAATCAAAAGCCTCCACGCCATCCACTGCGGTCATGACTGTGTAGCCGACTTTTTCCAGAGCTTTGTCGAGCAGGTGTCTGAATTGCGGATCATCATCGACGACCAAAACATTGATTGGCTTTTTGAATTTTTGCAGTCTGATTGGGCGTGTCTCTTCGGTTGTCTGCGAGGCGAATGGTTCCAATAATTGCTCGGAATTTTGCAGGATAATTTTGATACGTTGCACGGCATTCACAATGATACGTAAATTTAAATTGCTTTCGGCAGGTTTCGCGTCCGGGTTGTCTATGAGAAATTCGGCGGCGGCAAGAATGATCGCCAGAGAATTGTTTGTTTCCATGTTTGAAAAATAGACGGACTCCAGTGTCTGTTTTAATTGCTTGCATTCTTGCTTTAACAAAGCCGAACTTTCACCTTTTTTGGTGGATTTCGCCATAAATCCTCCTTTCTGCGGGAAGTGGGCAAAAATAATTGAACAAATATTGTTTTGGCTTGACTTTTTCGGGATTTTTCGTTATCATTAAACGGAAATATTTTAAGAAGTGGTGTAGTTTTTTAACAACTGTTTGAGGAAAAAAGTTTCTTGATTTCTCTGATAAGAATAATTTTCAGCGCATGAACCGATTGAGGGGAACTTTTCTGTGTTTTTTGAATTTTAAATTTTCAGCATTAGGCGGTAAAAAGATTGTTAGCAAACACATTTTTTTTTCGTAGGAGCACAGTCATGAATATCGGCATCATCATCGGACGATTTGGGGATATCGATGGCGTTTCTCTGGAAACGCTCAAATGGATTGATGTGTTGCAGCGTTTTGGTCATGAGATTTTTGTATTATCGGGCAATTTTTCCACGCATGTTCAAAATAATATCCATCGCACTCTGTATCCACCGTTGGCTTTTTCCTCGCCGGAGTGCGAGTGGGAACAAAAACGCGCTTTCTTTTTTCCCGATGATGAACCTGACGAATTGCTGGATCATCTGGAGCGGGCATCGGACGCCATCGCTATTGAGATTTTCAAGTGGATCATGAAAAATAAAATCGATATGATTTTGCCGGAAAATGCATCAGCGCTCCCGTGTCACCTGTCCATGGGAATCGGGATCAGGAAGGTCGTGGAACATACCGGTATAAAAACTGTTTGTCACGATCATGATTTTAGCTGGGAGCGAGATGATCGATATCGCAGCCCGCACAGGGAAGTCAATGAAATAATTCACAAGACTTTTCCCTTACAAATGCCGCACGCGCGTCACGCTGTGATTAATAGTCATTCCAAAAATTATCTGGGTCAGCATTTTCATATTGACTCTATCGTTGTGCCCAATGTGATGGATTTCAATATTCCTTACGGCCAGTCAGACGATTACAACAATGACTTGCTGGAACAATTTGGTTTGCAAAAAGATGACATACCATTGCTCCAGGTGACTCGAATTGTGAAAAGAAAAGGGATTGAGATCGCCCTGGATTTGATTGATTCGATGGAAGACAAAAAAGTGAAGTTAATCGTTACCGGTAGTTTTGCCGACGATGAACGGCTTGGTTATTTTCGTCAGTTGTTGGATATCATTGACAAGCGTAAATTGCAGCGGCAAGTCATTTTTGGAAGAAGGCGAATTCATACCTATCGCGGCCGGTCAAAATCCGGCGAAAAAATTTACTCCATTTCCGATGCTTATGCCCATGCCGTTGCTTGTACCTATTTCAGTTTGTACGAAGGTTTCGGCAATGCGTTTGTGGAATGCGTCGCTGCAAAGAAGCCCATTTTTGTGAATAATTACAAACCGGTTTATTGGCCTGAGATCGGGAGCAAGGGCTTCAAGACCGTAATGATCGAAGACGGAATTTTGACGGACCAGGCTGTTCGTGAAATAAACAAAATCATTCACAACCCCAAATTAGCCCGAGAGATTGCTGAACACAATTTTGCATTAGGTAAAAAATATTTCTCCTACGAAGTCCTCGAACAGAAGTTATTCTACCTTTTCAGCAGTTTCTGAACTGAATCCGAAAACCGAGAGGAGGCGTGGATATGAAAGAGGCGCTATTTCAGCGGCTGAAAGAGCGTTTGCAGGAGGAGAATATTCGGACCTGGTTTGATATGGGCTTATTTTTGGACCGTATTCGCGATAATCGCCAACCTTTGAAAAATATACCTCAATCCTATAAATCGTTTAAAAAAAAGTTGCAGTCGGGGATCGCCTTTGTTACTTTTGATTTCGGCGTTGACGGAGTGACTATTGAAATCGAAAAATATTCTGCAATTTTCAGCCGGCTCATTTCAGCAGCCGGCAACAAACTGCCACGTCTTTTCTGGATAGGCAGCGTCCTGAAACTTAAACCTGAAGCGTTGCCGTCGAATTGTGAATTTTTAGTCCTGCCGGGCGGAGAGGGTTTCGACGATTGGGACGGCTATCACGAACTTTTTCACACCCATCTTTCCCGTGGATCGAAAACATATAATTTGTTGGCAAAAAAAGTGTGGCGACAAACAGTGGAATTGACGCTGCGTCTGGGAAGATATGTCGTCGATTACGATATTCAGCTATTGGTTCCGGTGAATGTGAATTCCAATCCCGGAAATGTGCCGCTGGCTTTTGCCATGGCGCTGGTATCGGAGTTGCTGGAAATTCCGGTGTTGAATAGCAATCACGATTTTTATTGGGAAGACGGCAATCCGCCAGGTTTTCGACAAACCGAGGGGCAGCGAGACCACTTTTTCACCAATCATCATTTAGGCGAAGTTTTTTCGCTCATAGAAGTGCTTTTTCCCTGGGACAGTCCGCTCTGGTTTCAGATGGTCATTAACCCGTTGCAGCGGATAAAATTGATTCGGAAAGCAGGCGTCAATCCCATTGCTGTCAAAATCGTTACGACTTTCATTGACATGGCGAAATTTAAACCCATTCCTTCTGATGAGCGAAAGGAAATTCTCACAAAGCTGCATCATTTATTCGCCGGAGATGAGAATGAACTTTACCCCACGCCGGTGGATCAATTCATCGAAGAAATGGATGTGCAGCCTTTCAGAAGGAAACCGGTCGTGCTCGGAGCGGTCGGTAAAAATCCGATTTTGTTCACTGGCTCGAATCTGCTTATTTTGCAGCCGACCAGAATTCTTAAACGCAAACGAATTGAGAAAAATTTCGGACTATTCAAGTCTTTGCTGCAGGACAAAGCCTATCGCTTGTTTTTCAAGCAAAACCCGCACGTGAATATTATTTTGCTCATTACGGGGCCCATTTCCACCGGGCAGGACGACTATTTTCGGGAGTTAATTTTCAAATTCAAAGAAATGCTCGCTTCGTTACCGGCGGGCTATCGCAAACGTTTTTTTCTGGCGTTGAAGTTTGGCAAAGATATTAATCAGGCAATGGTGCGACGCAAAATGCCCCGGCTGCGGATCGAGGAATTGTATGCGACGGCTGACGTGGTTGTTTTGCCCAGCAAGTCCGAGGGCAGAGGACTTCCTCTCGTCGAAAGCTGTGCCAGCGGCACGCCCATCGTTGCCAGCCGTTACGAACCTAAATTAGTTTTCGCTTCCGTAGTGGGCGAGCGGTTAGATAAATCGCTGCGCTTGCACGTGTTTGAATTTCCGGATGATTGCCGATCCCTGTCGCGAGGTCTGATCGATTTGTACAACCGACCCAATTATTCCAAACGCATTATTTTGCACAATCGGCGTGTGGTGAGAAAAAGATTCAGCATGGAAGCGCTGGAAAATCAGTTCAATCGTTGTCTGTATGTGCTCTGGCGACGCTGCCAGTTGCCGACTGAAGAAAACATGACGCATGTACGCCGTTCTTTCGAAGAATTTGATAAAATAACAAATTACGACCGCACGTTTCAGCAAATTGTGCTTGCCGGGAAGCGACGCTATTATCCGGGAATTTCGCCCATCGAATTTATGGTTGTGCTCAAGTCTCTGATTGATCCCAGCTATTTTCGCGTTGAGGAAAAGGAACTCAAAGGCAGAGTCATGCGTTACGCCAGACATCTGGTGAAAAATTACCGGAAATATGTCAAGCTTAATTTAAAAACGAAATTGGCGTTTTACAACAGCGTGGAGTCGCTTTTCTGTTATTTCACCGGCGAAGATCCCATCGTGATGGATCATTCGCTGAGTTACCGTCACCGCCATCGACGACATTATCCCTATCGAAAACTTACCGAGATCGAACTGCTGGGAATTGTGAGCTGGTTATTTCGCAGCTACGTGAAAAATACCGAAGTTATTCCGTTGTCGCGTCGGCCGGTCAGACATGCGCAAAATTTGCAGGAGCAACTGACGCGGCTGGTGGGATTTCACAAATTAGGCATTGACGATCAGGCGGAATTGTTAAAGGCGTTGAAGTCCGACCGTTCATTTGCCTGGCTGCCGGGAGAGAATTGGTTAGATGAAGTGAGATTGTTTGTGCTGGGGACTTTTCGCGGGCGGCTGACTCTGTCGGGAGACGAGAAAATTACCAGCGAAATTTTGCAATCGGAAAGGGCAAAAAACATTGGATGCGTCTATTTGTTGGTACGCGAAAAAGCGGTTGGGTCGCCGATTTATTACAGCAATGTACTGCGTTGGATCAAAAAAATAGCCACGTCGGAAATTCAAGCCCTTTTTGATGCCGGTGTGTTTCAAGTCGTCAAAACGCAGTCGATCGCTCCCGGCGCTCATTTGGGGCAAATTGGCGCTGAGGCGAAGAAGGTTTTGCTTTCACTGAAAAAAGAAAAAGGCTTTGTGGTGGCGATTGGCGAAGCCAACTACTTAACGTTGGATTTGCTGGATTTGGATTCTTTTCGCATTGGCACGACGCGACATCCGCAGTTTGTCCCTTATTTGGGAATCAAAAAAAATCAGCATTTTATTCAGTGGGTTCCGGCGGGTTTGAGCCCGAGTATCGCTTTCCCGACGCCGCTTCAAACTTCCCGACAATTTTCCCAAATTCTGAAAAGCAATATTTTCACCGATGTGGCTCATCGTCTGGGAAAAGAAAGAGCGCTGAAAAAATTGCGCGCCGAGACCAAAGACAAATATTCTCCGCTGGAACCGATGCTCAAAAAACTGCGCGACTACGGCAAATCAGCGGAGAGTTTCCGGCCCAAAAATAATGTCCGGGTGCAACGATTGGCGGGACTCCACGAAGATGGCTATCCCTGGTCCGGCATCATGGCAAAATTGTCACTGGATAAAGAAAAAATAGCGGAATTGGGGATCAAATTTAAAACTGTATTTGCTTCCAAATTCGGTAAAACCGTGGTGGAATTAGCCCGCGAGTTTACAAACCAACACGGCAAAAAAGTGTTGCTGGCGTGGAATGGCGGCTACATGCTGAACGCGGAATTAGTGGGAAAACTCGGCTTGCCGGAAAAATACATCGGTAGCCCGCTGGGTTTAGTTGTCGTCGATGGAAAAATTTTGTCGTTGCCGCTTTACAATAAGCCGGCGTTCATCGTTAACCGGGACGGGTCGCTCTCGCTGCGGCGCGTGAATTTGTTCGAGGGCGTGACCATCGCCATTCGCGGCGGGGACTCTTTGACTTTGACTGCGCAGCAGCGAAATAAAGCGGACAGTGTTGATCCCATTTTTTACGACTTATTGTTTCCGGATGCGGAAATATCAGCGAAGAACAGAGTGATTTTTCAGTTTACCGGAAATAAAATTATTCGCCGTATTCAGACGTCGGAAGAAAAAGTCAAATTGTTGCCCGTCGGCTTGGTTGTGTCCCTGCCGGAAAATATGAATTTATCCGGCTGGGAAGAAGGCGCTGTGGCAGATTTTCAATTGCCAAATTTAGGAGATGTCAGCGAAGCGATTGAAGCAGGCCCGACGCTGGTGCAGGACGGCAAGTTCGCTATCGACATGGAAACCGAAGGTTGGAAGACGGCGCACTCCATCGCCACGCAGGCGGCGCGTGTCGACTTTGAGCACCTGCGCGGACCTAAAATCGGCGTGGGACTCACTGATGAAAATGAATTACTCGTCATCGCTGTGAACGGCAGAATTCGCGAGAGCGTGGGCGTGACCCATGTCGAGCTGGCGAAAATTTTAATCGATCAGGGCTGCCGTGATGCCATCGGCTTTGACCCGGGCGGCAGTGTGACGCTCGTTGTGGACGAACAATTGAATGTCACGCCTTACAATCAAAATTACGAAATGAATCCCTACTCGCTGCCGCCGCAGCCGAGACGGGTCGGGAGTGCGATTTTGTGTGTGCTTAATGAGAATGACTAACAAAGTGAGATAAAGCGGGTGGTTAGGTAAAAAGTCCCAATAGAAAAGAAACAAGAAAACGGATGTTGAACTTGGTCGCACTGCCGAGAAAGATGCCTTTTGAATTCAAAATATTTCAGTAAGCTCTGTGAGCTCCTCTGACGTACGCATGATACTTTTTACCCGATCAAGTTTGTCAAAAGCTTGCTTTTTAATAGCCTTCAAGAGAGAAGTTCTGGCTCTAATGAGCTCGGTTTGGGCGTTAGACAGATTGGTATTGGGAAGCGAATACCTGAACTCAAAGTGAGACCACTTTTTACATTCTACAGTATTGCTACGAAAATCCTTTTAAAGGTGGCGGTCAAATAAAAAAAATTATTTTTTTTCAAGCATTTTATTAAGCAGACTTATTTGTTCCCGCGAATTGCTCTCGATATCAATAAATAACTTTATTCCTTCGGATATTGCAAGAAAAGCTATTACTCCTAAAATACCCATAATTAGAGAAGATGTGATTAAACTTATTCCAGTAGTTTTAGCACTATATCCTTTTCCTAACAATGTGAATCCATAAAAAAGTGTGATCACTGCTCCAATACCAGTAATCCATGCTAATACTTTGTAAATACCAGAAATGGTTCTTAAAGCTGGATATTTCTGCCCATCGTTTTCAGAAGATGATTCAATTTTTTCTTCTTCTATTTCACTTAAATCAGCACCACAATTTGGGCAAATTTCTGCATCAATTGAAACCTCCGCTCCACAGTCACTACAGATATAAGAATCGAGAGATTCATCTGGAACTGATTGGTTTGCTCCCATTTTTTCCTCCTAATTTAAGACATTGCTTCCATACACGCTAATGACCGAGCTCACCTGACTATACAAAGCACCGATTAAATAACAATCAGAGGGACTATTTTATCAGGCAATTAAAATATCGATTTCACAAAAGTCGTTTGAATTCTTCAACCGTTAAACCAACTTGTTTTATGATCTTCCGCAATGTACCCTTTGCAACTTCGCGATGATCTGGGACAACTACTCTTCTATGGGTATATTCAGCCTGCCGTAAAACGATATGGCTGCCTTTCTGTCTATCTCGTTCATAACCTATTTTGGACAAAGCTGCTACCACCTCACGCCCTGATATTCGTGGAAGCGTACTCACACTGCGACCTCGACAATTTCTTCGTCGATGGATGGCGGAATAGGCTCATTGTGTGCTTGCAGGCTTTCAAGATAAACTTCAATCGCTTCCTGAATATTCTCTAATGCCTTTGCTCGTGTTTCCCCTTGAGAAATACAGCCGGGCAGAGAAGGAACTTCGGCGACAAATATTCCGTCCTCATCTTGTTCAATGATAACCCGATATTTCATAAATGGCTCCTACTTGTTTATTTTAGCCTAATACCACTTTATAATATCAAAAAAAAGTGAACTTGTCAAGCAAAAAATCACAAAACTCGAAAAAAGTTGCCAATAGGATGTTGTTTGTGAAAAGACACGCTGTACCGCACAAATGCGCCAAAGTCGCACAAGAGCGACGTACTTCGGTTTAATCAGGAATTTCTTTAAGATGTCAATTTTGAGAATCATCAAATTCCCCCCTTGCTTTTTTGCCAAAAATTTCGTATGATTAAAGATTCAAAATAGTCATTGAGTGAAAACCGAGGAATTGAAATGCGGGTAGTTGTGCAGCGCGTCAGCCGGGGCGCGGTTTCCATTGACGGTGTGAAAAAGGGCGAGATCGGCAGCGGGCTGGTGATTTTGCTGGGAATAAAAAACGGAGATGCGGAAAGCGACGCCAAATATTTGGCGGAGAAGTGCGCCAATCTGCGCATCTTTGCCGACGAGGAAGGCAAGTTTAATCGTTCGGCGCTGGATGTGGGAGCGGAATTGCTGGTGATTTCGCAATTTACTTTATACGGCGATACGCGCAAAGGCAGGCGCCCCAGTTTCATCGACGCGGCGCCGCCGGAAATTTCCGAGCCGCTGTACGAGAAATTTGTCGAATTTGTGCGCGCCACAGGCTTGCGCGTGGCGACGGGCGAGTTTGGCGCCATGATGCTGGTGGAAATTCACAACGACGGGCCGGTGACATTAATCGTCGAAAGTAAGAGGAATTGATGAACAACGAAAATTGTATTTTTTGCAAAATAGTACGAGGCGAGATCCCTGCGGAAAAAGTTTTCGAGACCGAGCGCGTCGTCGCCTTCAAAGACATTCATCCGCGGGCGCCAGTGCACATTCTGGTCATTCCCAAAGAACATATTGAAACTGTGAATCATATTCAGCCCGAACACAAAGATTTAATCGGCGAGATTTTTTTGGCGGCGCAGGCTGTGGCGAAAAAGTTTGACGTTGCCGACAGCGGTTTTCGCACGGTTTTTAACTGCAACCGTGACGCGGGGCAGGACGTGTATCATTTGCATTTGCACGTTTTGGGCGGCAGAAAATTGTCGTGGCCGCCGGGGTGAGGGTCAGAGTTGCGAGTTTCGGGTTTAGAGTTGTGAGTTGAGAGATGCTAAATGAAAAGAAGCCAAAATTTTTCGTTTAGATAAAATTTCAAAAAAAATCTTGATTTTAAACTCAATAATTATTATATTTTTAGTTTAAAAAAATGTAACTATTTAGATTTAATCGTCTATTTATCATTTTGTATGCTGCTGAAGCAGCTATTTGGTCGTTCAAAAAGCCGATTGTACTAGCACTACGATTCATCGTGGTGTTTGTAAATCAATCTTGCAAGTTAAGGTAGCGGCTTCCGAAATACCCATACCTGAATAGTTACGAAAAAATAAGAGTACAAGTTTAAAGCTAAACATAAAAAACTATGAGAGGAGGTTGGTTCCTGAATGCCCGGTGTTAAAGTACGCGAGGGTGAGAGTTTCGAAAAAGCATTTAAGCGGTTTACGAAGGCTTGTGAAAAATCCGGTTTGATGTCTGAAATAAAAAAACATCAACATTTCGAAAAACCGAGTGAACGACGCAAACGAAAACTCAACGCTGCAAGACGTAAAATGAGAAAATTGCAGATCATGGAAAACAATCGCTAATTTTCAAAAAGCAAATTTTCTGTTTCTGGTTTGAGGAGGAGCAATCATGTCATTGATCGATCAAATGATGATTGAATTGAAAAACGCGATGAAAGAGAAGAACAGGACGCGGGTCGATACCGTTCGCTTGCTCATTTCTCAATTAAAAAATGCGCGCATCGATAGCGGAGACGCGCTAACGCCAGAGCAGGAAATGCAAGTTTTAATGAGTGCTGCAAAGAAGAGGAAGGAGGCAATTCAGGCTTATCAGAGCGGAGGTCGGGAAGATTTATTGGAGAAGGAACAAGCTGAATTAAGAATAATTGAGGAGTTCCTCCCGGAGCAACTGTCTGACGAAGAAATTGAAAAGGAAGTCGTTGCCGCTATCGAGCAAGTTGGCGCTACCGGTGTGAAAGACCTGGGCCGCGTCATGGGCGAAGCCATGAAAAAACTCAAAGGCAGAGCGGACGGCAAGAAAGTGCAGGCAATCGTTCGCTCCAAATTAGCTTGAATTGAAAAAACAAAAAAAATAAAAAAGTGAATAAAGATTTGCTGCTTTATTCGCTTTTTTTATGTATGCCAAAAAATGGAAATGATCGATGTCGGGAGGACTATCATTATTTCTGCGCGCCAATCTGGTCGATTTGATCATCGTCATCATCATCGCGGTGGCGATCTACCGCGGGTTTAAACGTGGATTTATCAAAGAATTTTTGGGCTTTGCCGGCCTGCTCGTCAGCTTGATTATGGCTGTCCGCTACATGTCGGATTTGGCTGCTATTTTGTACGGCGTGAATTTGCCGAGCCAACTGACGACGGTGGTGGCGTTTGTGATTATTTTTGTGCCGGTGATGCTCTTTTTCCGCTGGTTGTCCCTGAAACTCAAGGTTTTGTCAAAATTTTCCTTCACCCTCGGCAGCATTGACCGGCTGGCAGGCATGGGATTCGGCTTGATCAAGGGCGCGATTTTGGTGAGCATTCTCGCCGTTCTGATTTCGCTCTCCGGCCTATCCATTGCCTTTAATGATCAGATTAGCAAATCGCAACTGTTCAAACCCATGAAACAAGTTTTGCCGCTGGCATATTCTTTTTCCAAGGTTTTTATCGTTGGCAGGTATAAATCATTTTACAAAGAAGTAAAGGAATCACTGAACGTAAATGACAAGGCGTTATTAGATCCTGCCGCTGAAGAATTCCTGCGAGACTTCCAGAAAAAATAGTTTGGTGTTTTATTTTGAATGAACAGATTTTCGACATATTGGAATTTGACAAAGTTCTTGAGTATTTATTGCAGCTTCCTGTTTCGCCGTTGGGCGAGAAAAAAATCCGCCGTATCCAGCCATTAACTGATCTTGAGTTGATTCAACACGATATTGCCTTAGTCACCGAATTTCGCGAGATTTTTGATTTTGACGATCCGTTTCCCCTTTCCGGTTTGCAGGACGTGTCCGCGGCTTTGGCGCAGTTGAAAATTGAAGGCAGATTTTTGAATGCGGAAGAACTGAGCCGCATCGCGCAAACGCTGGAAGTCGCCAGGAAAGTAAAGAACTATTTTGCTGAGCGGCACGAAAAATATCCCCATTTGTCAGAAATTGTGCGCCATGTGCAGAGTTTCCCTGATGAAGAAAGCGAAATCAACCGCTGCATCGACCGCGCCAGTTTTTTGATTTTTGACAAGGCTTCGGCAAATCTGATCCGCATTCGCCGCGCGATTGTGGCGCAGGAAGAGCACATCCGAAAAAAACTGGAGTCGATGCTATCGAATTTTGCCGCTAAAGGTTATTTGCAGGAAAATGTCATCGCCATGCGTAACAATCGGCTGGTGCTCATGGTCAAGGATGCGGCTAAAGGAAAAATTCGCGGCTTGATTCACGATCAATCCGCCACCGGGGCGACAGTTTTTGTCGAACCGTTGGAAACGCTGGAGATGAACAATCGCATCCGCGCTTTGCGCATCGAGGAGGAGCGGGAAATTGAAAAAATTCTATTTTCGCTCAGCGGATTGATTCGGGACAAATTGCCGGAGTTTCAAACGACATTGGATGCGTTAGCTCAGTTGGATTTCATTTACGCCAAGGCGCAACTATCGCGCGCGATGAAGGCGACGCCGCCGGCAGTGAACAAAGAGAATCGGCTGGAAATTTTCAATGGCAAGCATCCGCTTTTGGTGCTGCGCTACGAGGACCAGCGCGAAGTCGTGCCGTTGAATTTGCGCATGGGAGAGGATTTTCGCACGCTGGTGGTTAGCGGGCCTAACGCTGGCGGGAAAACAGTGGCGCTAAAAACTGTGGGGCTGTTGTGCCTGATGACTGCCTGCGGTTTGCACATCCCGGCGGAATCCGGTAGCGACATTCCGGTGTTTCGGCAAATTTTTGCCGTGATCGGGGATCAGCAGTCGCTGGAAAATGATCTGTCAACTTTTTCCTCGCACGTGGCTTCGCTGAAAAAAGTCATCGACAAAGCTGACGCGGACAGTTTGGTGCTGATCGATGAAATTGGCGCCGGCACTGATCCCGAGGAAGGCGCGGCGCTGGCGATTTCAGTGCTGGAATCGCTGACCCAAAGAGGCTGTCTGACGCTGGTTTCCACGCATCAGGGAGCGCTGAAAATTTTCGCTCACGACACGCCGGGCGTCGAGAATGGATCCATGGAATTTGATCGAGAGACGCTACAACCGACCTATCGTTTCCGAGTGGGCATTCCTGGTTCCAGTTACGCTTACGAAATTGCCAACCGGCTGGGTTTGAACTCGGAAGTGCTGGATCGCGCCCGCGAACTTGTGGGCGGTCATAAGAGCAAGTTAGAAAATTTGCTGGCTGATTTAGAGGAAAGACTGCAAAAATACCAGACTCTGACTGGCGAATTGTCCATCAAAGAAAGCCAGTTGGCGGCGCTGAAAAAACTTTACGAATCAAAAGTTGCTCATTTGCGGGATAATGAAAAAAAATTGAAAAAAGAAGCCGTGGAAAAAGCTGAACAAATATTGCGCGAAGCGAATACCACGGTGGAGCGACTTATTCGTCAAATAAAAGAAGAACAGGCGAGCCGTGAGGCGATTCGTGAGGCAAAACAAATTTTACAGCATCAGCGAGATAAGATTAATTCGGAAAAAAAGACGGCGTCACAAAAATTAAAAAAAGAAAAGCGAGAACGAAAACCGCTTTCTTCTGTCAGCTTGGGCGAAGAAGTCTTTTGGGAGCCTTTTGGTGCGAACGGCATTGTTTTATCAGAACCGGATGCGTCGGCGCGGGTGTTGATTCAAGCCGGGGATGTCAAAATTAAAGCGCCTTTGAAAGAATTGTTTCCGGTGAAAAAAACGCAACAGCGGAAGCCGGCGCGAGTGAAAGTAAACGCCCGCGTCGAACCCATAACAACCACGGAAATTGACATCCGCGGCATGAGAGTGGAAGAGGGCATTGAAGTTGTCGATAAATTTTTGGACGAAGCAATTTTGTCCGGAATGGAGCAGGTTTACATTATTCACGGAAAAGGAACCGGGCGTTTGCGGCAGGGAATATTTCGCTATTTGGACAAGCACCCGAACGTAAAAAATCATCATTACCCGGAATGGAGCCTCGGCGATACGGGCATGACGGTCGTTGAATTGAAACGATAGAACGGAGAATTTGTGTGAAGGCAGAGGAACAAATAAAAATAAATCATTCCTGCCGCTTTGTCGGGGAACGGAATGAATTGATAAAAAAATTGGAAAAAGAAGGTAAACTGATTTCTCCCGCGTATTATTGCGCGGTAATGGGCGGATATTGTTCCGACGATGCGTTGTGCATCGCAATGGTTTCCAAAGCGTATTTGCCGAGTATTTTTGGGGAATTCGATATTTCTGTTTTTCAAAATAACCGAGACGGCAAGGAACACCTCGCTGTGACGCGCGGCGATCTTGACGGCGCCGAAGAAGTGCCGGTTCGTATCCACTCGCAGTGTCAGACCGGCGATATTTTTGGTTCACTGCGCTGTGATTGTCGCGAGCAATTGGAATTTGCGCTGAAGAAATTTTCCACGATGGAGCGCGCCGCGCTGCTCTATTTGAAACAGGAAGGCAGAGGCATCGGTTTGGCGAATAAAATTCGCGCCTATCATTTGCAGGAGCAGGGCCTGGACACGATTGAAGCGAATCATGCGCTTGGCTATCCCGACGAAATGCGCGATTACGAAATCGCCGCTGCCATGATTCGGCTGCTCAATATCAAATCCGTTGCCTTGTACACGAATAATCCGAAAAAAATCGAAGGTCTGGAAAAATACGACATCAAAGTCGTCCGGCGAGAACCGGTGATTATCCCGCCCAATCGTTTCAATAAAAATTATCTGGAAACAAAGAAAAAGAAAGCCGGTCATTTGCTGGACGATGTGGAGTGATGCGAAAATCAGGAAGGAGAAATTATGCCACGTTCCGGCCAGGAAGAAGACATTCTCGCTGTGCAGAATTCTGAAAAGCTGGTAAAGGAATTGCGCGGCCAGATTAAAGAACTGCAAACGCTGCAGAAGAAGCAGCAGACACAAATTCGCGCTCTGGAGAGCAAAATTGCTCGCTTCCCCGATTTGTCAAAGTTTTCGCCGGAAAAATTGCGCCAGGAATTGATCGAAGGCATTCGTTTGTTGGGGGAACGCGTGACCCAGGCAGTGCAGGAAATCAACCGCCGTCACGAAGACTTTTCCGAAGAAATTGCGCGGAAATTTGAAGAAATTCAGACCACCGACAAGGAAAATATTTCCCGTCAAAAAGAAGAGCCTGAATCCGGAATTGCACCGCTCAAAGAGAGCCGGCTGCTAAATGAGGAAGATTTTGAAATTGTGCCGCGCGATGCAATTCAGCGGCTGATTGAACTTTCCCGCCAGCAAGCCGCGGCAGTGAAAAAAATTATTGATGAGCAGGAACAGAAAGTTGCTGATCTGGAGAAAAAAATAGAAGGAATGCAGACCGCGCCGGGAAATTCATCCCCGAACGGTAACAGCAAACAAATTTCCGTTGCCATTATTCTTTCGCTCATTGCACTGCTGGCAGCGATTGTCTCGCTCGTGTACCAGCTTTTTTGATTACCCACTTTCGGCCAAACCAGCAGCTTTGGCGTTTCAAAAACAAAAATGTCTCACGCCTGTGTGCGATTCGCCAACTCAACCAGCATATCCAGAACTTTGTACAATTTTTGAATATCGATGATTTTGCCCGATTGCTCGTAAGTAAATTTCTTGCCGTCGAGAATGATCATAACTTCGCCCAATTCGATAATCGTGGCACGAATATCCGGCGTGATCATGGTTTTTATTTTTTCCTCGTGCGAACCCTCGATGATGTAGCGCTTGTCAAATGTCTTGTCGCCAAAAATAATATCTTTCGTGCCAAATAATTTTGTCAGTTTCTGAATGATCCCTTCGCGGTAAATTTTGAGCTTGATCTCCGTGGGCTTGGGCAAAAACAGGTCGAAATGAGTGAGAAAAAGATGCACCTTTGGCGCCGCGGCGATAAAAACAATTTTTAGCTCAAACTGATAACCGCGATATTCGCCGATCACCTGAGATGTGCCTTCTTCGCTGATCGAGTATTTCGCCTTGATCTGATTGGCAAAAATTTTCCAGGGATTTTCGGTGTCCTGGAGCATGGTTTAGTCCTTCTTTCGTTTTTTTTTATCTAAATTTCAAGTTAAGTGTGCCCTACCTAACTTAAAGCTCTCGCCTGATCATTTCTGCAAATCTTTTGATCCCTTTTTCAATTTGCTCCGGCGTTGCCATACTGAAACTGGCACGCATGAAATTTTTCAAATGATCCCGCGCAGAAAATGCGCTGCCGGGAACGAGCAGAACTTTCAGTTCTTCAGCGTATTTTTTAATCATTTGTTCGGCATTGAATTTTTGTGGTAGTTCGAACCAGATGAACATCCCTGATGACGGCACGTTGTATTTCACTTCTGGCGGCAGGTATTTTTTTACGGCGGCAATCATGGCGTCGCGGTTGCGGCGGTAAAGCTCACAATTTTTTTTGATCGAACTACGGAATCCTTCAAAGCCGGCTTTTTCTAAGTAGCGGCACAAAATGATTTGAATGAAACTGCTGGTGTGCAAATTGGCTGACTGTTTGAACATCACAAACTGGCGAATGATCTCCGCCGGTCCTGAAGCGTAGCCGATGCGTAACCCCGGGGCGAAAATTTTGGAAAAACTGTCCAGCCGAATCACTCTGCCTTCGGTGTCCAGGGATTGCACTGTGGGCAATTTTGCATCATCGTCTAAATTCAAAAGCTGGTACGGATCATCCTCAAGAATGAGCAGCTCGAATTTGTTGGCGATTTCGATGAGGTGTTTGCGCCGCTCGGGAGAAAGAGTCACACCGCCGGGATTGTGCCCGTTGGGATTGGTGTAAATGAGTTTGGGCAGCCGCTCGCCGGTCAGTACGATTGTCTCTAATTTTTCTTCGATGATGTCGGTGCGCAAACCGTCCGCGTCAATGGGAATGGGAACAAAATTTTTGCAGAAAGACTGAAACGCAGACAACGTTCCCGGATAACTGGGCTCGGAAATAATGATGCTGTCGTCCGGGTCGGTGAAAAGGTACGCCATGATGAACAGCCCTTCCTGACTGCCGTTCAGCACAACGATCTGATCTTTCCCGAGCTGAATTCCGTCTTTGAATTTGTGCCATTCCAGCAATTTTTCTTTCAATCGCGGCTGGGCGTCCGAAGGCCCGTACTGCGAAGCGCCAATGAGTTCGCCGTCGGTAATTTGAAACTGAGCGCCGTCCTTGAATTTAATGGAAAGATTTTCAAAAACAAAAGTTTCCGGGTTCGGGTAGCCGCCGCCGAGAGAAATCAGTCCTTCGATGGGAAGGTATTTTCCTGAAAGTTCACGAATGGGAGAGGGTTTTTTATCTTTTGCTCTGTCAGATAGTCTGTCTGTGATGTCCATGTAGAGTCCCTT
>JAADFU010000017.1 GCA_013152715.1 Calditrichota bacterium | reverse complement strand
GGTTCAAGCCGAATTTGCCACGCCGGCGGTGAATCGGCATTTTGAAATTTTGTTTAAGCGTGGCAAATCGGCTTAACCGCAAATCGTTAAGGTGCGATAAAATAAAATGACAAATATTGAGCAGTTCATACGCGATTTGAACAAAGCGTGGTTAGATGGTCGTTATGATGATCTTTACGACTACTATGACAATGCCGTCGTCATGCTTCCTCCTGGCTCAAGCACGCCCATCGTGGGCATCGAGCCAATGGTTGAAAGTTATAGGAAATTCGGTTCGAGCTGTACGATACACAAGTTTGCTATCGCAGAGATCACGCTTTATAGCTGGAAAAAGGTGGCCATGTGCCACTTAAAGTTCGAGATAGATTATGAGATCAAATCCGGCCGATTCAGGGAAGAAGGATTGGAGATCTATGCCATTGACACTTCCGGCGCAAAGCCAAAAGTTGTTTGGCGTACGCAGCTTACCCTACAAACAAACGCCTAATATTATCTTAACTTTGTTCTGGCATAATCGTGATAATTAAAGAAGTATTGGAAAATACAAACGATAGAAAATGTCATATAGAAACTAAAGCGACAAAGGTTCAAATTTTTATTGAGCACAAGAACGCCTTCGGCGTTCATCATTAGTGCCACAATCGTTGTCTGCTACAAATGTTAATCCGCCTGCGGCGGATTTTTTCGTTTATTCACCTCAAAAAATCACCTTGACTTTTTCATTTTTTTCCCCTATTTTGTCTGTCCGTTACGATAGCCTGGCAATTTTTTTTCAACTAAAACTAATCAGAAAAATCGGATAACGAGAACACCATGGCCAAAAATCTCCACGAATTCATCCGCAAAAACATGGAATTAGCGATCAATGATTTTGATCTGATTCAGCCGGGCGACAGGATTTTGCTGGGTTTGTCCGGCGGCGTGGATTCGTTTGTTCTGTTGAAGATGCTGACGGGCAGAAAAGTCTTTGTGACTAACGATTTTTCCGTGAAAGTCGTGCACATCGATCTGGGTTTCACGGCGCCGGATTATCACCATCTGGAAAAAATTGAGGCATTCTTGCAGGAAAATAATTACTCCTACCTCATCGACAAAACCGACATCGGCGTTTACGCTCACAGCGAAAAAAATAAGAAAAAGCCCTGCTTCACCTGTTCCCGCTGGCGCCGGAAACGAATGATCGAGCTCGCGGACGAATTCGGCTGCAATAAAATTGCCCTGGGCCATCACAAAGACGATGTGATTGAAACGCTGCTCATCAATATTTTTTACGGCAGAGAAATCGGCTCCATCAATCCCAATCAGGAATTATTCAACGGAAAATTTCACATCATCAGACCTTTTGTCTACATCTGGGAGCACAAATTGAAAGAATACGGCAAGCGGCACGATTTTCCGGTGTTCAAAAATCCTTGTCCCACGGCAGGAAACACACGCCGGGAGTTCATAAAGCAACTGTTGAAAGATTTGAGCAAACACGACCGCTTGATCAAAGAAAATATTTTCAAATCCCTGTATCATGTCAAACACGACTATTTGTGGTCTTGAAATTAGTTTCGGATTTGGAGTTCCGAAACTTTAAACCATCAAAACTTATACCCCATGATAACATAGAATTGATTTTGATATTTTTGCTCGCCAGTCATGTTTTTTGTCCCGCGGCTGAAAATCAACTCCAGCGGTCCGATCGGGGACAGCAGTTTCACGCCGAAGCCAAAGCCGTAAAGCGTATTGAACGGATATGTCACGTCAGCAATGCGATAGGAGCTATTCACGGCGACATTCGCCATAATTTTAAAAAAAACGTCTTTTTTGTGCTCATACCGATAATCCAGTCGAAAAATCGTCAACTTGTTCCCGGTCAACTGATCGAATTCCAGCCCCACAAAATATTCCGGTTTTCCTTTGTTGAAATATTTGTAAATGGGCAAATCTTTTGAGCCATCGCCGTAAAAGCCAAAAAATCGCAGCATATTTTTTTCATTGGGACTGAAATAAAAATCTCCGGACGCCTCGAAACGTTTGAACGGCAAATCTGTCTTCAGTTTTTGAAAACTCTGCTCATATTTGGCGTTGATTTGAAAACCGTTGTGCGGCAGCAGGACGTCATCGAGCACGTCGATGTCGAGCGCAAAAGAGAGTTGATGTAGCTCATCCTTCCACTCAGACAAGCCACCGCTGTAAGGGAAACCGATCTCTGGTTTGATGTTCAATCTTTCCTGCTGATACTGAATCTCCAGATCGAACGAGCGGAAAAGCTGAAATCCGATGCCTCCTCCCCAGCGAAAACTTCGGTCGCGATAGCTGGCAATTTTAAAACCCGCGGATCCAAAAATCCACGTCGGAATATCTTTCATCTCGATATACACAAACGGATAAATGGGCAAATTCAACGCCCGAGAGGGGTAGGAAATTTTGCCGCGGAAGCGATTGAGTCCGGCGAATTGCAGCTCATTTTCGAAACGAATTCCCGGAATGAACAAATTCGTCGCCTGCCCGCTGACCACGCCGACCAGCCGATAGTGATCATCATACCGCACCCCGACTCGCAGACGCCGAATGGGGAGTTCCTTCACGCGAATTTTTAGAATGACACCTTCTAACGCTGGCTCTATCGAATATTCCAGATGCTCGAAATATCCCAGACCGTACATTTGCATGATCTGGCGACTCAGTTTCTCCACATCCAGCCGATCACCGGGTTTGAATCCGAGCAATTGGTAAATGAAGGAGAACGGTAGATGTCGATTGCCGGAAATATCCACACGAAAGATTAGTGGTTTTTCCCTTTCAACGACGCGCAGGAATAATCTCGCCTGATTCTCGCGGTAGGGAACAATTTCGTAGGAAATTTTCCGAAAAAGCCCGCTGGATTTCAATTCGGCAATACCCCGTTCCAGAATTTTGCTATCGAAAATTTGTCCTGGCGAAAGATGCAATTTTGAAAAAATAAATTCATTTTCGACAGAGCGATTTCCGGTAATCTGAATGTCATGAATCCTCACAGAGTCCCGTGTAACCTGCTCGCTCGCCTCATTGAACAGCCGGTTCAAATGATATTTTTCTTTCAAGGCAAGCAGTCGTGGCAGCGCTGCTTTTGCCGCTTCATTTCCTCTCTTTATCAAGACCTTGATTTTTTCGCTCTCAAAATCCCCCGTCGTAAAGCCGCGGACATTGGGCTTGATCAACAAATCGACATACTTCAAATTCTTCCGTTTGCGCTCAATGCCTAACAAAGTCACCGTTTGATTGAGTACATCGATGGCGCTATTCAATTCCTTGCGTGATTTCAACGGACTTTCCACATCCACGGCAATGATGATGTCCGCGCCCATTTTTTTTGCCACGTCTGCGGGCAAATTGTTGACAAGGCCGCCGTCTACCAACAGCGAGTCTCCCCATTCAACCGGACTGAATGCCGTAGGAATCGCCATTGTCGCGCGCAGGGCTTTTGCCAGAGAGCCGCGGTGCAAAACAACTTCGTTTCCGGACACCAGATCCACTGCCACGCAGCGGAAAGGAATCGGCAGTTGATCAAAATCTTTGACTCTTTCAAATGGAAATGTGAGACTGGTGAAAAGCAGCAATACTTTTTGCCCGTAAATGAGCCCGCTCGGCGGAATCGGCTTGACTCCTTTTAGATAAAATTCGAGTTGATATTTGCCGGTTTGCTTTTTCTCAAAATAGGGCAGCATTTTGCGTGGCGGCTTGTCCGTAAAAATTTCTTCCCAGTCGCTGCGCCGGGCTAACTGTTCCAGTTCCACGCCCTTGTAGCCGATGGAATAGAGTCCTCCGATGATCGCCCCCATGCTGGTTCCGGCGATGTAATCCACCGGAATTTTCAGCGAATCCAGCATTTTCAAAATGCCGATATGGGCGAATCCCTTGGCGCCGCCGCCGGAAAGCACCAGGCCCACAGAAGGTCGTTTCCGCGAAAATTCATTCACTCCCGCAAAACAAAAATTTGATTCGCCAAACAAAAGTAAAATGATAAAGAAAACAGTAAGTCTTCGCACAGTAGCCTCCCGAAGATGAAGCCTGATTTCATCTCTTCTTTTCTTTTACAAAAAACAACAACCCGATGGAAACAAAAGTCATCGCCATTGACGCGGCAAAGGGAACCGGTTTGCCAAAATTATCCCAGAGAAAACCAGCAATCACCGACGCCGGTAGCGCGCAAAGGCCGGTTACCATTTGATAGCCGCCAATAACGCTGGCTTTGAATTTTTCGGGCGCCAATTCTGCGATCATTGTTTTGCTCACCGGTTCAAACGCGCCTTTGTGCACGCCGTACAGCACAAATCCTGCCAAAATGATCCATTTCGTTTTCGCGGCGATGAAAATAACGCACACGAAAATCCAGAGCAGATAAGCCAACCAGAGCACATTTTTCCTGCCGACGCGGTCGGCTAATTTACCGAAAGGCAGAGATGTTGCCGAAGCAAAAATCGTGTAAATCAGATAAAGTACCGGCACAAAGGCCGTACGAAAGCCCAATTCTTTGGCAAAAATCAGCAGAAAAGAATAGCTGAAAGACGCCAGCGAAAAAATTGCGCTCAATGAAAACAGCAGACGCAAATTGTTGTCCAAATGACGAAAATCGTATCCTTTGAAAACCCGACGCCGATCCGATTTTGGCTCGGCGATGAAGATGAAAATCAGCAGTGCGCCCAACAGCGTGGGAAGCGCCGCCAACAGAAATAATTTTTGATAGCCCAGATGATCAATCAGAAGGATGCAAGCGAGAATTCCCATCACCGCGCCCAGATGATCCATGGTGCGCAAGACGCCGAAATTTCTGCCGCGATCGGCGTCAGTAGAAATTTCTGCCACCAACGCATCCCGAGGCGCGCTGCGAATTTTCCCGCTGCGATCCAGCACGCGAAACGGAATCAGATGCTGCCACGTCGTCGAAAGCGCGTATCCGATGCGAGAAAATGATCCGAACAAATAGCCGACCCAGATGAAAATTTTCCTCCGCCGCAGCCGGTCGGAAAAATATCCGGACAACGCCTGCGAAACGGAAACGATAGCATCGCCGAGCCCGTCGATGAAACCCAGCACAGACATATTCGCATGAAGAACAGTCGTCACAAACAAAGGCCAGACCGGATAAATCATATCCGATCCAAAATCGTTCAGAAAAGAAGCCAGCGCAAAGATGCGGATCGTTTTTCGCTTCTCGTTTCCTGCCATGTTAAAGGGGTCTCCCCGAAATATTTTTGATTCAGGTAAAATGACAATTTTAAAACGGAGCAATTTTAGATTGGTTTCAAATATTCAGTCTGAAAGATACTCCCGGACTGATTTACCGACCAATAGCCGGAAGCGGCGAAGTAGTTTATGAATCAGAGAAACAAGTACTCAGCTGACATTTCTCCTGCAAAGTGGCTCGAAAATGCCAAAAACGATCTCAAATTGGCCGAGATTGGAGCTCAATACGATGTAATCGCTTCGCTCATTTGTTTTCATGCTCAGCAAGCTGCAGAAAAAGCATTCTGCCGCGCAGTACGAACCTTCCGCCAAAAGCTAACATGCTTAAATTTGAAATCGCCAAAGGCGCTTTTCCATTCGCGAGAGCCATCATGGCGCGATAGTTAGAAAAAAGCTTTGCGTCTTTCGAGACGTGGTGGCTTATTTTTTTCTGCCTTTGAACAAAAAAGGCTCCACAAGCACGCCTGCAGAGCCTTTTGTAAAAATATCTCCTCAAAACTTACTTCTTATTCTCTTGCTCTTGCGCTTCCACAACCCCGATTGCCGTCATATTGACAATATCGTTCACCTCGCAACCGCGCTGCAAAATGTGGACGGATTTCTGTAATCCCATCAGGATCGGACCGATAGCTTCCGCGCCGCCCAGACGAATGAGCAATTTGTAAGCAATATTGCCGGCGGCCAAATCCGGAAAAATGAGCACATTTGCGCCACCCTTGAGCGAAGAAAACGGAAAATCACTTTCCAGCAACTCCGCAACCACAGCAGTATCCGCCTGCATCTCCCCGTCGATCATCAAATTGGGAGCTTTTTGTCTGGCGATTTCTGCGGCTTGTTTCACTTTGATCGACTGTGAACTTTCCACGCTGCCGAAATTTGAAAAAGACAGCATGGCGACGCGCGGCTCAATATCAAACCGTCGGGCTGTTTCAGCGGTCAGAATGGCAATATCTGCCAATTCCTCAGCCGTGGGCTCAATATTTACCGTCGTGTCCGCAAAACAGAAAATTTTATTTTTGAACAGCAGCATGTACATTCCTGCGACCTTGGACACATCATCGCGCTTTCGGATGACACGCAGCGCCGGACGAATTGTGTCCGGGTAGTGCATGGTCAAACCGGCGATGACCGAATCCGCGTCTCCCATACGAACCATCATCGGCGCAAAAAATCGCGGCTGTGCGATCAATTTTTTAGCGTCGAACATCGTGACGCCTTTTCTCTGGCGAAGCCGGTAATATTCTTTGCAATAAGCATCAAATATCGGAGATTCGGTAGGATTAATAATTTCCAAATCCGGAATATCCAATTGAAGCTCTTGAATGCGCTTTTTGATAAATTCAGGTCGCCCCAACAGAATCGGTTTTGCGATTTTTTCCTGAACGACAATATTCGCGGCGCGGAGAACTTTGTCTTCTTCGCCTTCGGGATAAACCACGCGTTTCGGTTTGCGAATCGCTTTGTTGATGACGAAACGCATCATTTCGCGAGACCGACCCAGACGCGCTTCCAACTGCTCGCGATATTTATCCAGATCGACTTTAATTCGCGCCACGCCGGTATCCATTGCTGCTTTTGCCACGGCCGGCGCTTCCCAGAGCAAAACGCGCGGGTCGAACGGTTTGGGAATGATGTACTCTCTGCCAAAAGCAATTCTTTCCACGCCGTAGGCTTTGCACACAGAATCCGGCACATCTTCTTTTGCCAGGTCTGCCAGCGCATGGGAGGCAGCAATCTTCATCTCATCGTTGATCGCCGTGGCGCGCACATCAAGCGTGCCGCGGAAAATGAACGGAAATCCGAGCACATTATTCACCTGATTGGGGTAGTCCGACCGTCCCGTCGCCATGATGACATCTTTTCTGGCGGCAACCGCCTCTTCGTAGCGAATTTCCGGATCAGGATTTGCCATGGCGAAAATGATCGGATTGTCTGCCATAGAACGGACCATATCCTGCGAGACAATATCAGCGATAGAAACGCCAACAAACACATCGGCTCCCTTCATCGCTTCTGCCAGGGTGCGAGCTTTGGTATCGCTGGCATATTTTTCTTTGTAAGGATTCATGCCTGCTTCACGGCCTTTATAAATCACGCCTTTGGAATCGCACATGATGACATTTTCTCTTTTGGCGCCCAGGGCAACATAAAGATCAGCACACGCAATTCCGGCAGCACCGGCGCCATTAACGACAATAACAATCTCTGCCATTTTTTTCTTTGCCAATTCCACCGCATTGAGCAGCGCTGCGCCCGAGATAATCGCCGTTCCATGCTGGTCGTCGTGAAAAATCGGGATATTGCATGTCTTCTTCAAATTCTCCTCAATATAAAAACACTCCGGAGCTTTGATGTCCTCCAAATTCACGCCGCCAAAAGTCGGTTCCATCAGTTGAACCGCTCGGATGATTTCATCGGGGTTTTCCGTATTCAATTCAATATCAAACACATCGATGTCAGCGAAGCGTTTAAACAAAACGCCTTTTCCTTCCATCACCGGCTTGCCGGCGAGCGGGCCTATGTTGCCCAGTCCGAGCACTGCCGTTCCGTTCGAAACCACGGCAACCAAATTTCCCTTCGCCGTGTACGTGTAAACATCTTCGGGATTTTTTTCAATTTTGCGACAGGGCTCCGCTACGCCAGGCGTGTACGCCATTGAAAGGTCCCTTTGAGTGACGCATGGTTTTGTGGCAATGACTTCAATTTTCCCGCGTCTTTCTCTACTGTGGTATTCCAATGTTTCAAGTTTTAAGTCCATAATTCGCGCGAAATTTTTGTTTCGCTTCACTCACCTCCTTCGGGATTGTAACTTATCGAGCTAATTTCTTTTTTT
Source organism: Calditrichota bacterium (assembly GCA_013152715.1). Lineage (NCBI taxonomy): Bacteria > Pseudomonadati > Calditrichota > Calditrichota bacterium. Next base: position 1,552 of record JAADFU010000017.1, on the reverse strand, counting down.
AATTTTGTCCGAAAACCAACGCTAAAAACAAAATGACCTGATTTTGCGCTGATCGTCAAAATGCAGGTCAGTTTCAAATAAACAAACTGAAAACAATATAAGTAAATCTTTTTTCATTGTCAAGAATTATATTTTTATTCTGCATTTTTTGTAATTCTTAAAACAATATTATGCCAATCGTCCTTTCTAAATAATTATATTACAGAAAACAGAAAAATTTAATTGCTTTGATACTTGAAAATTATTGAACCGCTCCCCTGCCGTATCACATATATTTTAATACAATCACATTTTTTATTTCAGCGAAAAAACATCTGAGTGAGCACCTTTTACGGAATGCCAATGACAACAGAAACCTGATGGCCGGAGCCAAGCATTTTGTAATCGCAAAATCCGTAATCCAGCGAAAGATCAATTTTGTCGATGCGATAACGGAACCCAAGGCCGGCAGAATAGCTTGATGTCACGTAAGAATCATTCTGCTCCAGAGAAATTCCCCGATATCCGGCGCGAAGCATGAACATTCCCCGCCATTGATATTCAACGCCAATATTTGCCTGTAACAGACCATCGCGCGGATCCACGGTGTCGGTTGCGATGATAATTTTATGATTCTCACTTTGCGCTAATTGTCCCTGTCCGCCGATGATTTCCATGGCTAATCCCAGTCGAAAAAGCAAAGGCAGCCGCCATGCCGAAGTTTCCAGAAACGCTGACGAAGAAATGGTTTCATTTTCGCTCTTGTACCAATCATGATCAATCTGCAAATTTTTCCCGCCAAGATGCATTTCCGTGCCCAAATTGCTCAAGCTCACCCCCAATTTCATTCCTAAAACGCCGGTGTCGAGCAAAGAACCGACATCTATTGCCACGCCGTTTGCCGTGAGACTGTACGCGCCCTCGCGGACATATTTGAGCGTAATTCCCAGACTTAAATGATCCGTAAAATATCTGCCGTAGGAAATGGCGAGCATCATCGACTCCCAGGAAAAATATCTGCCAGTTCCCTGCGGCTGATCCAAAGTCGTAACTTCCATTTCTCCGGAATTCAAAAATAATGCGCTCACCCCCACGGCATTGGACGAATTTACCGGATAAACAAACCCGAGAAAACTGTACGACAAATCCAAATAGAGCTGATTTTGCGAGCCGATGAAAGAAGGGAATTTGATTCTCGGAATGCCCGCCGGATTCCAGTAAAGCGCCGCCGGATTTTCGGCGATGGCAACACCGGCTTCACCCAAGGCATTCTCCCGCGCGCTGACGCCGAATTTCAAAAACTGCCCGGCTGAAGTGCCGGTACGATTAATGGTTTGCCCGGGAAGAGAAATATTGAAAATTAAAAGCAGCGAAATAATGCCAATAAAATATTTTCTCATTAGAGAACCTGTTTAAATTTATTTTCGTAACTCCCAAAATTTCTGTAACTACCCTTTCAAAGGTTCCAAACATTGAAAGGGTTCATTTTTTTCTCTGTGTCCTCGGTGCCTCTGCGGCGAGATCCAAACTCACTTTTCAGTAAAAGAAACCGTAATCCCCAGATTCACTCTTC
>JAADFU010000016.1 GCA_013152715.1 Calditrichota bacterium | reverse complement strand
TTCTCGTCGGCAGATGTCACAGCAACCCACTTTTGCGCGACCAGTTCTTCGCCGTTTTGCACAAATTTTTCTCTGCCGTAAGCCACCTGTCCCCAGCAGGCGCCGTCAGAAAAATTCGTCGGAAAAGCCAATTTCAGCATTTTATCTTTTTCCAGCCAGAAAACGTGCAGTCGAATTTCCACTTCGCCCGTTTTTTTGTCAATGAAATATCTGGCTGCCACTTGAGAACTTCTGCATTTGAAAAGCGCCTCAACAACTGTGCGAATCTCTCCGTTTTCAATGATTCTCACCGGAGCCAATTTGCGGTCAGAAATACCGGCAAAATCAGCACTCTCTTCCGCTGTCATCAATTGAAACTCTTCCTCGACATTTCGGAATGAAGTTACAACCATGCCCCAGGGATCGGGATAGTCGCTCACCAGCAGCAACTTCCCGGCGCCTTTTTTCAAATAATCCGCGCCGTCAAAATTATATTTTTCCAGCAAACCAGTGGCGCAATTTATCACAACCTCACCTCTCTCGGTCGGAACGTTAATTTTTTGCTGGGTGCCCAGTTGAATCTTAAATTTCGGCGAGGCGTGCGTTTTCTTTCGCAAGAAACAGGTGAACCGCGTCACCGAAGACGCCTTGAGCAATGCGCGAAACACAACGTGTTTGCGATGATCCACCTGAATATTGCTGCGCTCTTTTTCAACCTGAAAAATTACCCGGTCGCCGTTCTCATCAAAAATCTCCGGCGTTAATTCCACCTGCCAGTCAAAATTGGGCTCCGGCGGCTGAAATTCTATTTCCACGGTTTCAGTCACATCATACGGGAAAGGATTGTAAACAAAAATCGGAAATTCATCTTCCTGCGCCGGTGCGAAACCGGCGATCATTCTGAACATGGCTTGCGAACGCAAACGATCCAGAATCTCAATGCCGTGATTCATTTTTTGCAAAGCAAAATCTTCGTTAGCTTTGATGGCTGAACCCGGAAGTATATCGTGAAACTGACAGAACAGCAAATCTTCCAGAGCTTCTCGCAATTCATTTTTCGGATAATTCATCAATCCGAGCAAATGCGCATGAGCGACCATTTTTTCCGTCTGAAAGTAGAAATTTTCCAGTCGGCGATGAAATTTTTTCACCAGCGACATGGATGTGTAACAACCGACAGCCCACGGATTCAAATCAGCTTCGCGCCGCGGAAGTGAATCTTTTTTCTTCTCCAGTTCGGAAAAATATTGTTCCGGCGTTCCGTGAACCAATTCCCAATCATCAAGTTCACCTTTGAGCCGCTCCACGGATTCCAGATCAATGCGCGAAGGACCGCCGCCGTGATTACCGATGCCCCAGAGCATCATTCCTGTTTCCGCTTCCGGATGTTTTTCGATCCAGCCATTGATTTTTTCCGTCAATTTTCCCATGGAAGAATTGTAATGCTCCGATGCCCGGCGAGCTAAAATTTCCGAGCCATCGTATCCAACCCAGACAAAATCATCGCTGTCAAGTTTCAGTGCATTGACATCGGGACGACAGAAAAGATATGAATTGTAGCCTGATTTTTTCAAAATTTGCACCAGACCGCGCGTATGTCCGAACGGATCAAAATTAATCGCGGTCTTCGGTTCAACGCCGAATTTTTCTTTGAAATAATTTTTTCCCTGCAAAATCTGCCGCACAAATGACTCACCAGCAGGCATATTGCAATCGGGCTGCACATACCAGCCGCCCATGATGTGCCATTTACCGTCTGCAACCAGTTTGCGAATTCGCTCAAACAACGCGGGTTCGTAAATTTCCGTCCACTGATAGAGCAAAGACTCATTATGACAAAATACAAATCCTTCAAATTCTTCACAAAATTTCGCTGCAATGCGGAAAGTCGAAAGCGTTTCCGCCAGACCTTCTTCCCATTCCCAGAGCCAGACCGGATCGAGATGGGCGTTGCAAACGAGAATTAACTTCTTTTTTGTCATATATCTATTCCTTTTGATTTTTTCATATCTATCTTGCCACAGAGTCACGGAGAGCACAGAGAATTTTTTGACACTAAAAACCAGGTTTTTTGCAGTGTAAATGCAACTCAAATGCTATAATTTCAATGCAGATACTAATCACCGGACTACTCTCATATACAAAAACCTGGTTTTTTAATAATGCTTTTTTGCTCATCTCCGCGTCCTCTGCGTCTCCGTGGCTAATCCATATCTCCAATTCCCGGCAAAATCGCCTCAACATTTATATTTCTATCCAAATAAGGAATCAAAATCCCGCCATCTTCAGCTTTTACAAAAAGAAAATCTCCATGAAATTCAGGAGCTTTCACTCCGGCGTCAACACGAATTTTGAAATTGATGCGATTGTTTCTCAATGGAAAACTCGCCTCCACATTTTCCAGTCCAGGCAAAAGTTTTGGTCGAAAATGCAGATATTTTTCTTCGGGCTTGATTCCTAAAATGTGATGCACGCACAGCGTCAATATTTCTCCCCACGTCCAGGGAGTGATTCCCACCTGCGGATACGGCGGAGCGATGCGATTTCCATACATTTCAAACCAGGCGCCTGAAATCGCTCCGGGAATCTGGTTCATCCAGTTTAAAATTTTCCACACTTTTTCGTATTCCCCGGTCTCCATGGCAGCTCTGGCAACAAACAACGAAGGGAAAGGCCAGGGTCCCGCAGAATCCGCTTCGGAACTCTCATGGTAACGACCGTAGCCGCCGATGTCCCAGCTCTGATTCCAGAGTTCTTCGAACTGCTCCATCGTCGCCCGCGTGACTTCGGACTGTGGCGAGACAAAACCGAGCGCAATGGGCAGCGCCGCGCCGAGATCCGGATCCAGATAATGGGGAATATCTTCCCACAAAGGCACTCCCTCGGGAATCGACTCTTTTTGCGGATTTATTGTCTCCTGCACCGTGCCGTCTAAATTGAGCCTTTTGACAAAACCGCGCTCTCTCACCAGAGCGAATTTTGGGTGATTCAAAACGTTCTCTTTGATCATCGCTGCCTGCTTTTCCCAGACTTCTGCCTGTTCGTTTTTTGACAGCAGTCGCGCCAGAATCGCAGCCGATTCCAGACCAATGGCAGGAAAAATCTGATACAAAAGTTCAATTCCCGGCTCAATGCCATGAATCGCATGGCGCTCCCAAAATTCCCTGGTGTTGAAAAACAAACCCGAAGCTTCGTGTCTGAAAACCTGCTGCAGAGGAAACTCGGCAGTCTTTTTCAATTTTTCCCAATATTTTTCAATTAAATCCAGATCGCCGCTCCACAACACATATTCTTTCAAGACAAAGAGCAATTCGCCATTCTGATCCAGTTCGACTTCGTCCGGCTCTCTTTTTACACTGGAATCGATGCAGTCGCCGTCTTCGGACACAAAATCGGTAATCAATCGTTCCAATAAAATTCTGGCAGAATCAAAATGACCGGACAGAACAAGTCCCAACGCCATGAAAGAATGATCGCGAACCCATTCCCGATTGTATTGCCAGATCGAGGCATCCACTTTTCCGGTTCGGGAAACGACAGATGACAACTGAAATTGAGCCGCATCAAAAAAATAGTCCAGCATCGAATTTCCGAAAGAGACGGAAGCAGCTTTTTCCCAATAACGGATATTTTCCCTGACCGGAAAAATCAAGTCGGTTTTTTCGACTTTCACCTCATTCGTCTTCGCATTCAATTCATACTTCAAACCAATTTTAGCTATTTCGCCGCTCTTCAAATTCAAATCTATGTTAATTTCCTGGTCCCGAACACCCGTCTTCAATTGAAAGGAAAATTCCTCATCTGTTTTATTTTGAATTTCTACATTGCGCGTCATAACAGGTGTTGTTCGATCAGGACAAAAGAAAATTTCCTTCACTGCAAACTTTGGCTTTTCCCACCGGACGAACACAGCGGGAACTCCCAATTCCTTTTTCCATTCGGCATGAATTTCATTCGCTTGTGCCGAATAACTTTTCTCTCCGGCAATGATGCGAATCATTGTCTTTTCAAATCCGGTCTCCGCATCAAACGTCAGCGATTCTCGCTTTGATTTCAATTGCTCCGGGTTCATGATTGCCAGGCCGTAGGGACTTCCCTCTCCGCCGGGAGCGATTTGTATCCCCGCTTGAATCAAACCGTTACCGAGAAAAAAATAAGCCGCGTCTTTCAAACGAGTTCTCACATCAGGATGCCCGACTTTTGGGTCATCTAAATACTCATGCTCTTTTTTATCAATCATTCAATTTCCTCTTTTATCTGCTTCAATTGGATAATGTCTCGTTTCACACGTTCTTCGCACACAGCAGGCCAATCCGCCCGATCGAGCACAGCGCATTCGCCCGATTCGATTTTCTGCCGGGAAATTTCCGCAATTTCCAGCAGACTCGCCAGTTCAGCGGTCGTCAAATCGGGAAATTTGGACAGGAAAAACGGATCGAAAATGGGCAAAGCGAAGTCCCCGCCGTGATCCTCAATGTTCAAATTAACATCCCAGGAGAGCTGGCTTAAACGTTTAAGTATTTTGGAAAAATAAATAGCGCCCCTACCAACTTCAGCTACAAAACTCCTCAAGCCCTCTTTTGTGGGGAGCAAACCGCCGTCTTTGATGTGCGTGGAAACAATCCACGGCAGCACGCGTTCCGTCGCCCAGACCGGATTTTCCAGCATGGTCAACAAATTCATCGTATCCAGACAAATGCCCAGATATTCGCCCGGTTCAGTGTCGCAATACTCAAAAATTCTCAAAATCTCATGCGTGGTAAATTCAAAATGCGTCTCAATCGCCAAAATGACGTTGTGATCCATAAGCATCTGTTTTTGCGCTTTCAACGCTTCCGCTGTTTCTTTGAGCAACGTCTCCGTGGACGGGCTGTCGTCTTTCCAGCGCATCAAACCGCCGGAACAGGAACGAACCACGCGCACGCCCAATTTTTCGGCCTGCTCCGCCGCTTTTTTATTGATTGAAAAAACATCATTTTTTGCCCAGGAAGTCATGTCCCGCGGAATGTGCGAAGCGCCGCCCCATTCCAGATACAAATTATTTTCCCCGGCAAAGTCACGCAAATCGCGCAAATAGCCATCGTCAATGAGTTTCAAATTTTCCGGCTCCAGCCCGGAAAAAGAGACACCTTCCGCCCCGTTTTCCTTCGCCCACTGCAATAGTTCCAGTGGCTTTAGCTTGAGCGGGAACAGGCTGTAATTATCAATTCCAACGCGAAATTTTTTTCTGTCCATATTTCAATCGTTTTTTTAGGAATTTATACTAATTAATTAGGTCAACTTTGAACATCCCCCTAAATCCCCCTTCAAAGGGGGACTTCTGGATTCCCCCTTTGAAGTCGAAGATGCGCCTTTGGCGTGGGGGCACGGGGGAATGTCTGTTCGTATCTAAAACAGAAAATCTCCTATTTCAACTTAATAACTCCCCTCTTCCATCATCATCCCCGCCATCTTTTCAATGTAATCCGGATCAATGTATGGTTCATCATAGCGATGCTTTTCCATCAACTCGATTCGGCGCGGCAGCAGTGACTTCAAATTGCTGCCGTAAATCAACGGTGTTTCGCCCATGTCAGTCATGGACATAAATTCCACGCCCGAATCCAGCAATTTTTCCAATTCTCGGGTATTTTCAATTTCTTTGTCAACCATCTCCTGAAAAATTTCCAGATGTTTCTTTTTCTCAGCGTCATTTTTCCCGTTTAAATAGCCATGAACAGCAACCACCCAGGCGGCAACATTGCGATTGGTCATGAACCAGCATCGCAGCGCTTTGAGACGAATGAGCTGGTCGAAAATCACATTCGGTTTTCCAAGAGATTGGTTCGCACTTTCAACCGCTTTCTCCAAAATCTCAATCGCCTGATTCAACGGTTCCCACAAATTTTCTTCAATGAGCGCCAGATTCTTTTTTGACTTCTCATAATCTGTCAACTGAAACAACACATCCCGACTGAGATCCACGTTATTCGGATTGTGCGGTGTGGTGCAGGAATTATCCTCGTAATAAGCGCGCTCCCGTTTGGGAATTGCTTCAAAATTTGGCACAAAGGGCCGCGCCCACAGCCGATACCAGCTAAAACCAAAAGTTGAATAAAGCGGCACTACATTGGGATACGCCAAAATGGCTTCTTCCGCTAAATCCCATGCCTTCAGCAATGATTCGGCTAATTTCTCTCCCGCCCATTTCTTCGCCAATTGAGCAACAAATTCATCGACATTGCCATCAGGCTCAGTCTGGAATTTTTTTACGATTTCATGATTGATATTGTAAGGCACAAGTTCTGGCGGGAAAATTCCACCGTGATGCGCCAGGGATTTCACTCCGTTTTCGCGCAATAACTTCAGCCGTTTGAATGTCAATTTCGGATATGGCACTCCCATCATCGGATCGAACATCACGTGCGGGCCCACTGAAAAATAGAAATGCGCCAGTGCTTTTTTTCGCTCCAATTCATCAATTGCCTGTTTTTCTTTTTCGTCAAATTGAAGCTGGTAAACCGTGCCGCCGTTGATGTCATGATTGTCCGGATATTTCGGATGGGAATACGGCATTGCCCAGCCTTTTGCTGCCAGAGACGTGCCTTCGACATCAATGCCTTCGCCCAGACCTTCCCAGATAGTATCATGTTCCCCGTAAAAAGGCTCCAGACGCGTAATGACGCGAAAATTGGGATTTATTTCTTTGCCCGCCTGCGCCAGCGTGCGATAGAAACGAAGCACATTTTCCCCTGCCTGACGCGCGATTTCCTCGTCGGTTTTCCACTCGCGAATCAGATAGGCGCCTCCGTTTCTGCCGACGTAAAGCGATTTCACATATTCAAAACCAGCTCCGCTATCGCTCGTCCAGATGCTGAAAAATTCGATTTCCGGCACTTCCTTGAGAATTTTTTTCAGCATCTCCGCATAATGAGCCAGCACTTTAGGATGCGTTGTGGTCATGTTGTATCGCGGCTTGAAACTGCGAAACGGGTGATCCACTCTGGCGCCGCGCAGCATGGGATATTTTTCAAAAAATCGTTCCGGCACAGATCTGGGCTCAAAGCTGAGCAACCCGGGAATCATGCCGTATTTTTTTGCCAGCTCTGCGTTTTCTTTCAAATATTTGAAATTCGCTGACAAGTAATAATACGGATAAAGTCCTTTGTTCAAATCGCTGTAAACGAACTGATCCAGCGCCGGGCAATAGGTGTAAAACATGGGATAAGTCTCGCCCTCGGGTCCCGTTTCCAGCGCCATGGGATAAGCCAGACCATTCACTTCGATGTGAGTGAAGCCAAATTTCGCCATCTGTTTGATGTATGTCTCGCGATTCAAATTTTTCTGAATCCTGCCCGGCTGAGTGAGAAAATAATCGTAACATGACCGCTGCCATTTGAACGCCGGTTCGGTCAGTTTACCCTTCAAAAATGGTTCCAGACTTTTGTCCAATTCATCGTCCAGCAAATTGCTGGCGTATCCGTATAAAAATTGCTGGTGCGAGCACGCCAGAACGCCGGCGCCCTGCTCATCAATTTTGCAAAAAACGAAATTCTCTTTATCCGTCTCAAAAAAATCAATTCCCTTTTTTTTCAAATCATCAATACCGCCGATGGTGATGGAAAAGACTCCGGCCTCGTTCGTATTTGCTTTTTTCACTACTTCAATTTGCATATCAGGAAAAATCCCTTTGAATTCTTCCGCCACGGTTTTCGCAACCATCGGTGTATCTTCAAAAATCTGAATTTTTTTCGTTTTTTTCAATGCTTCTCGAATCGTCATCTGCTTCTCCTACTTCCTTACATATTTTTTGATTTCATCCAACAACATGTCCACTTGATTTTCATTATTGTAAACGTGAAGTGACACACGAATTCCCTCAAGGTCCGCCTCGGGAACCACGCGCACGCGGAACTGGCGACCAACCAGATATTTCCCGACTTCACGAAAATTGCGATTTTTTATTTTGAAAGAAATGAGGCTTGTGCGATACTTTTCTTCCTCCGGAGAAAGCAACTCGACCTCGGGAATATTTTGCAGACCGGCATAAAATCTTTCCGCCAACTTCCGATTGTGCTGATGAATTCGCTCCAGGCCAATGGTTGTGACAAATTCTATCGCCTTGCCCAATCCGTGAAAAAGCGCTTCGTTCTGCGTAGCATACTCATACCGCTGCGCCGTGGGATTCAATTTGAATTCCCCGGTGCGCACATTAAAACCGCCGTCTGAATAAGCACCGACTACCGTTGGTTGCAACGTATCGAGCAAATCTTCGCGAACGTAAAAAATTCCTGAGCGTTTAGGGCCCAGCACCCATTTGTGTCCGCTGAATGCGTAAAAATCAACACCCAAATCCGCTACATCTACAGGAACTTCGCCTACTGCCTGTGCTCCGTCCAGAGCAAACCACAGTTTTTTTGCCCTTGCTAATTCACCGATTTCTTTCACAGGAAAAAGCTGCCCCGTCGTACACGTCACGTGACTTATGAAGAGCAATCTTGTTTTTCTGGTGATAAGCTTCTCTATCCGATCGACATTTCCCAATCCGTTTGAAAAATCAGGATCGAAAAATTTCACGCGAATTCCGTGTCGGTGCAAATTGTGTAGCAGGGGCACGTGCAAAGCAGCATGTTCGTGAGTGGAAGAGATAATTTCATCGCCTTTTTTCAGTGGCAATCCATTCAGCACAATATTGATGCCTTCTGTGGCTGTGCCCACCAGGGCAATTTCTTCTTTCTTGCGATTATTGATTAGTTTTTTTGCACTTTCTTTTATTTCCAGCCATTTTTCATGGTCATATCCGGGCCGGGGATGTATCTGCTGCTCATTGGTGCTGGCCTGAACTTCGTGCATAACCAGGCTTGGCGTGGCGCCAATGCCGCCGGTATTGAAATAGTAATAGTCTTTGGGAAAAACAAATTGCTCGCGCACAACCTGCCAGAATTCGCTCTCATCCGTTGCATTAGCGAGCGCTGTATCTATTTTTTTCGGCGCGGCGGACAGGGCAGCCTTTTTCTGCAGCAAAAGTCCACCGGTCATTAAACCCATCGATTGAATAAATTGTCGCCTTTTCATTATTCTTACCTTCTTTCCAAGAATCGTTTCTTTAATTCACTTTTGATTTAATAGCGAAATATTTTTTAACCGCGGAGTTCACAAAAAGGGCGCAAAGTCCGCGTGGTTAATTTTTTAGCTGATTACAATAGTAGTTTTTGTTCACTCCTTCAATTCAGGAATATCAACCCAGCATCTTTTCTCCCATGCTTCAATCCCTTTTTCCGCCAGTTGTACGCCCTTGGCGGCTTCCAATAGATTCCAGCGAAACGGCTCGTCCGCCACAAGGTGTTTCAAATATAATTCCCATTGCGCTTTAAAAGCATTCTCGTAAAAATCCTGTCCTTTAACCGGTTTCCAGGTGTCGAAATAATTAATTTCGCTGTCTTCATCCGGATTCCAGACCGGGCGCGGCGTATCCTCGTAGGATTGATACACACAATGCCGCAAACCTGCCACTGCCGACCCCTCTGTTCCATCAACCTGCAAAGTAAACAAATCATCCCGGCGGACGCGAACTGTCCAGGAAGAATTGAAATGAGCGATGATGTCGTCTTCCAGCAGGAAAGTGGAATAAGCCGCATCATCAGCCGTGCACTCGTAGGGATTCCCCTGT
>JAADFU010000015.1 GCA_013152715.1 Calditrichota bacterium | reverse complement strand
ATAGGCACCAGTTCCACACCCTGATTTTCCAATTCAGGCAATTGCTGCTGTAAAACATGCAGCGTCTCCGGATAGGGATGGCCTATCACCACGACGTAACCCTTCTTTTTCGCGATCGCCACGGACTTCCTGAATTGTCTTGTGATGTAATCTTCGTCGCGCTGATCCTTTGCTTCCAGAAACACCATGCGCCGCAAAAATGGCAAATTGTACCGTTGGGCAGATCTTTCTGCGACAGTCTTGCTCGTTGTTCGGCTGTCCACAAACATCAGATTGTATTTTTTCAATTCCCGGCACACGACATCCATCACGCGCGCGTCAGCAGTGGCTTTGGAGCCCATGTGATTATTCACGGCGACGGCCTCGGGAATTTCCTCCACTGCCCGCCGAATTCGCCGAGTGATCTCTTCATCGCTCATCTCTGTCATAATTGTAAAGCCGTTATGTTCCACTTCGCCGACGAGCGGCTCCATGGGTAAGTGTATCATCACTTCTTTTTCTGCGGCTTGCGCTTTCTGTTTTATTTGCCGGGAATGTCGCTGTCCGGGAATAATTGACAGGGTGATTGGAAAATTCAGCGCCAGAAAAGAATTACTGACCGCGTTCTGATAATAGCCAAAATCATCGATAATAATCGCGATACGGTTCAATTTGCGTTTCAAATTAGCGCTGGGAACAAAAGTCAGCGCCAGCAATGTATCGCTTTTGTCGGCGATGAGGAGCTGCGAAGTGTTGTTTGCCAGATTCTCCCGGGTGAAGTAATCCAGATCCATTTCGTTGATAATCTGGATGATTTCCACGATCACTTCAATGGCAGGCAGGTCTGCCGGTAGCCGAACACGGACTGATGTGCCCCGCTTTTTCACCCACGCGGGTTTGATGTTAAAATTAGTGTAAATTTTATTCAAATAAAAATCAAGCTTCTCCTTTGTTGGCAATTCGTCCGGATTGATGGACTCTTCCGCGGGAAGCGGCTCATCGGGCGCCTCGATGCTTTCAGTCACAGAAGAATCAGCCGCATTCTCTCCCGATGTGGAAGATTTATTCCCTGGTTTGAAAAGAAAATAAATCAACAGCACGCTCAAACCAATGAGCAGCAGCAATCGAATGTAGCGAGCCAGCGTATCAAAAAATTGATTTTTTTTCGGGCTACGCCGACGCCGTACATTGGTCGACGCTTTTTTCCGTGTCGTCTTGCGATAATTTGTGGAAGGCCTCTTTTTTCGCTTGTTCATATTTGAAATCTTTCCTCATCTCGTTAATTCAAAAAACTTGCCTTTATCGTACTCCACGATGGAATTCTCGTCGCCGTGGAATCGTTTTGCGTCTGATGATCTTCCCAGCGGCTGATGACCCAGTAGCCCTGTCGGCGAATGAACAGAAAATCGCATTTCCCTTTTGCCAAACGGGGGTAACTGTTTGATAACACATGATGTAAATTGAGTTCGTAATCCGTACGGATCAAAATTGAATCCGCAAAATCGATCCGGTCATAATCCAGCGAAAAATGAAGAGTTCGCACAGAATCATCAGGAATCGATGTCAGCAATTTGTTGACGTAAGTTTGCTCCTGTTCCAATCGCCAGGAATCAAAAACGCCGACATTCTTTGACGCCTCGTATTCGTCAGGCACGAAATGAAACAATTGATTGGAATCTGCCAGGCAACGCATGTAATTGTTGACATTTTTTTCCAAAATCGCGTTGCGCATATTGTCCAATACCACGGCCGGATCTGTGGGCACGCGCCACGAGCTTTGATCCGTGGACGGCGGTTCTGCTTTCCGCGTGGCAAATGGATTTTTGCAAGCTGCTGTAAGCAGAAGCAAAGCCATGATTATTTTAAAATTTAAAAAATTTTTTATTCCTGTGGACATGTGAAACTTTCTTTGCAAAAGAAACTATTATCGATTTTTTCAGTATAGAATTTTGTAACTTATTGATTAACAAAAAGCGAGAAATTGATCATGTTCATTCGACTCATGCTTTTATTCACCATCGTTCCGTTGCTTGAATTGGCGCTGCTGATTCAAATTGGCAAACAAATCGGACTTTTTTCCACGTTGCTGATTGTGATTTCCACCGGAATCCTCGGCGCTTTTCTGGCGCAACAGGAAGGCTTTGCCGTCATCCGAAAAATTCAGGAGTCAATTAGCCAAGGCAAGTTGCCTACCGATTCTCTTTTAGAAGGAGCGATGATTCTGGCTGGCGGCATCCTTCTACTCACCCCAGGACTCATCACAGACACGCTGGGTTTTATCCTGCTGCTTCCGATCACACGTGCTCCGATTCGCGACCTCATCAAAAGAAAATTCCGCCAAAAACTTCATCCCGAGGAAATCGACGCCAAATATACCATTGATGACTGAATTCTTTTAAATATAAAATAATTATTGCTATTTAGCAAGAAATAAAAATAAATTTTTTTGGGAAAGTTACGCTAAACTAAGAAGATGATGCTTTGTCAGATTATAGCGATTTGAAATAGTAAAAATAGGCCTTATTAAGTATGGATCTAATCCGTCAGGATTTTATCAATCGAAAATTGCCACCGGACAAAAAGCTGACAGTTAAATCCCATTTTCCACCATTTAGAAATTTTAATCAACTTCTACCAAAACAAAAATCAGGGGCAGGCATCAACCCTGCCCCTTGTGATTTTTAATCCTCAACTTTCGCTGATTTAGCATATTTGAACATAAAAATACACAGAAAAGTAAACATCAAAATACTGATAACCATGCCGATATGATAGCCGTTAATTTGCAATTCGGCGATCCCGACATTCAGTTTATCCTCGAAAAAGTACGCCAGAATTGCACTGATAACGCCCATGAGCGCGCCGCCGGCAATAAATCCGGAAGCGATAAGCGTGCCTTTATCTTTGCGAGCTTTGCCGAGCGCTTCATCCTTCGTGCTTTTTTCAACTAAGTAAGCAACAATTCCGCCGATCAAAATGGGCGTGTTCAACTCCATAGGCAGATACATACCCAGCGCAAATGCCAATGGCGCCACGCCGATCATTTCCATGGTCAGCGCCATGAAAACGCCAGCGAGATACAATCCCCAGGGAACCGATGAAGTGGCAAATACTACGTTCAGAATCGCCGCCATGGCATTTCCCTGCGGAGCCGCCAGCGGATTGGGATGCGCCGGCGTTTTCACAAATCCGTACACATTTTGCAGCAACAAAATCACTCCGCCGACGAACAGCGCGGACACCAGAATGCCCAAAAATTTGAACCTCTCCTGATTGAACGGCGTCGACCCGAGCCAATAGCCTACTTTCAAATCAGTGATAAAAGAGCCCGCCGATGACAAAGCCGTACAAACAATTGTGCCGATAATTAACGCCGATACCATTCCCGCGGGTCCGTGCAATCCGACTTCCACCAGAATAATGCTGCTCAAAATCAGCGTCATTAATGTCATTCCTGAAACCGGATTGACGCCAACGATAGCGATGGCGCGGGCAGCGACAGTTGTGAACAGAAAACTAATGATGACTGTCAACAAAAGCGCGATAATGGCGATGTACCAGGTATCAACCACAGTAGCGCGAACGAAAAGCAAAATCGCGATCGACGTGAGAGCGATGACGAGGATCACCATGGACATGGGAATGTCTTTGTCCGTGCGCACTTCTGCGGTCTTTCCTTTCGCTCCGCTAAAAATTTGTTTGAAACCCATGGAGAAGGCTGAAACGATAATTTTGATATTTTTAATGATACCAATAATCCCGGCTGCGGCGATACCGCCAATTCCGATATGGCGAATGTAGCTTGAAAAAATTTGCTCAACCGTCATGGAACTCACCGGAACATTCCCGGGCAAAACATGCAAATTCAGATGAACGCCGAAATACCAGACCGCCGGGATCAACACCAGCCAGGACACAAAACTTCCGGCAGCGATGATCGCAGCGTAGCGCAATCCGACAATATAACCCAAGCCCATGACTGCGGCGCCGGCATTGACTTTGAAGATTAATTTTGCTTTATCGGCGATTTTGGCGCCAATGGGAACCACGCGCGTAGAAATGACCTCCGCCCACGCACCAAAAGACGCAATGAGAAAATCGTAAATGCCGCCAATGATGGCAGCGAACACCAGTGTTTTCGCCTGTGATCCGCCTTTTTCCCCAGAGACCAGCACTTCGTTGATTGC
The DNA here is from genome assembly GCA_013152715.1 of Calditrichota bacterium. Classification (NCBI taxonomy): domain Bacteria; kingdom Pseudomonadati; phylum Calditrichota; species Calditrichota bacterium. The sequence goes on along the minus strand of JAADFU010000015.1, from coordinate 5,509 downwards.
AGTCGCCTCGGGGAAAGGCAGCAGTCCGTGCTGATCTGCGACGAAGTAACGACGCAGCGGAATGATGAACACAATGCCAATGAAGCCGCCGAACAGCGACGCCAGAAAAATCTGCCAGAAATTCGTCGCCAAGCCGGGAATGATGTAAAGCGCCGGAATAGTAAAAATCGCTCCGGCAACAATCATACCGGACGCCGCGCCGATAGATTGAATGATCACGTTCTCCAGAATTGTGTTCTTTCGCGAATACATGCCAGTGAGACCGACAGCGATAATCGCAATGGGAATTGCCGCTTCGAAGACCTGTCCGATTTTCAAACCCAGATACGCGGCAGAAGCCGTAAAAATTGCCGCCAACAAAAGTCCCCAGCTCACAGAACGCCAAGTTACCTCAGGCCCGGTAAAAGAGGCCGGCATGAACGGCTCGTACTTTTCTCCCGGTTTTAGCGGACGATACGCATTCTCAGGCAAGCCGTTTGATGTTTTTTCCATATTTCCTCCAAGTTAACTCCAAGTCAGGATTAGTTTTGATTTCGGAATCCAAATGTTCAATATAAAAAATTTTCCGCCATTACGCAAGCGTTAAATTTTTTTCAATATTCATTTAAATTGAAAACACAATTTTTTCGTCCTTCGAGTGTTAAATATTTTAATTGATTCTTTGGCTTTCTTTTCCTATATTCGGAAACTTTTTCCCAAGCTATTGTTTTTGAAATCAACCATCACATCAAAAATTCGGACAAATTATGCGCTTCAAATTATTATTTAAAAAACAAAATGTTACGGTGCCATTTCGAGTGATTTTGATCGGCATCACTGCCCTGCTGTTGAATGTAAATTTTTCAATTGCAGGGAGTGCTAATGTATCCGAGAAAGAATTAAGCAGTCAGAAGTTGCTTCCGGTGAAGAAGATTTCCGGAAAGATTCACATTGACGGACGTTTGGATGAAAATTTTTGGCAACAAGCTAAATTTTCCGATGAATTTCAGCAGCAGGAGCCCGGCGACGGCGATCCCCCCAGCGAAAGAACAGAGATTGCCGCTCTGTACAACGGCGATTATCTTTATTTCGGAATCAAATGTTTTGACTCGGAACCGGACAAAATAATCCGCACCGAACTCCGCCGCGACAAACGAATGGACAACGATGATTATTTTGAAATTTTGCTCGACACCTATCATGACAAGAGAAGCGGATTTTACTTCATTTTCAATCCCTACGGCACAAAGCGGGACGCAAAATTAGACGACGAGGGCAGAAATTACAATCCCGAATGGGACGGCATCTGGGAATGCAAAGCAAAAATTAGCAACGAAGGTTGGTTTGCCGAAGTGGCAATCCCCTGGAAAACGCTGCGCTTCGTTGAAGGCCAGGAAATCTATTTCGGCGCCAATTTCGGCAGAATGATCCGACGCAAAAATGAAAAATTAGACTGGAATCACATCCCGCGCGAAGTGGGCACGTGGTCCATTTTCAAACTGACTTATGCCGGGCATCTGGGACCTTTTCAGGGACTGCGCCAGGGCGGGAATCTGGAATTTCAGCCTTTTCTTATCGGCGGGCTGCAAAATGATCAGGAAACAGATTTTAATTTTGTCAAAGACGCGGACATGGGTGTGGACGCCAAAGTGAACATCACGTCCAATCTGGTCGCAGATTTGACTTTCAACACTGACTTTGCCCAGGTAGAAGCGGATCAGGAGCGGGTCAATCTGACACGATTTTCCCTTTACTTCCCGGAAAAAAGAGACTTCTTCCTCGAAGGGGCAGAAATTTTCAACACCAGCGGCGGAAGTCGCTTCTTTCGCGGTCACGGCGGTGGCGGAACTCCGCAAGTTTTTTACAGTCGGCGGATTGGCATCAGCGACGGCCGTCAGATTCCCCTCTGGGGCGGCGCAAAAATCACCGGCAAAATAGGCCGCACCACGATTGGCGTTTTGAACATGCAGACGCGCACAAAAAAATACACTTCTGACGATGAGCAGGTGACCGTGCCGTCGACGAATTTCGGCGTTCTGCGGGTAAAACGGGATTTGTTCACGCGTTCATCAGTGGGAGTTTTACTCACTTCAAAAATCGAAAAAAATAATTCCCGTAACAACCAGGCTTTTGCCATTGATTCGCGAATGGGATTTTCGCCGACGATAAGCCTCACCACGCTTCTCGCGGGCAGCAACACCTCAGACGAAACCAACCAAAAAAATAAAATGGCAAATGCTGATTTCAATTGGCGCACAGATCTTTACGGCGCCAGCATGAACTATCTGGATATTCAGGAAAATTTTAATCCGGAAATGGGATTTGTACGGCGAACTGACATTCGCAAGACATTCGCCAATCTATTCTATTCCCCGCGCAGCAAACGATTTCAATCTGTGAGAAAATTTTCCTATTCTGTTAGCGGCAGTTATCTCACCGACCAGCAAAATTATTTATTGGAAAGAAATTTGAGCCTGAATTACCGGGTTTTCTTCGAGAACAGCGCCCGTTTTATGATGCGCCTGGCGCGCGAATACGAATATCTCTCTTATGATTGGGAAGTGCGCGAAAATATTGAAATCAAAGAGGGCATTTACCAAGGCTACGCTTTTTGGGCAACTTTCCGCTCCAACGAAGCGAAGCCGCTGAATGTATCGGTAAGTTCGACGATATCGCAATACTACGGTGGTACGCGCTACTCTTTGAACGGCGGCATCAACTGGACCGGGATTCCCAAATTCACAGTCAATTCGGATTACAATTTCAATCAAGTCGAATTGCCCAACGCCACGTTCCACACATTCACAGTATCCAATCGGTTAATTTACGCCTTTTCCACCGAAGCCTATCTCAAAGCTTACATCCAGTACAACAGCGACCGTCTTCGCTTCGACGATCGCGTCAAATGGAATGTGAACATTCTGTTCCGCTATATTTTTCGGCCCGGGAGCGATTTCTACATTGTGTACAATCAGGAACAATTAGTGGGCACTGACAACGATGAATTAACCAATCGAACGTTGATGGCGAAGGTTGTTTATTTTTGGCGAAAGTAAATCTGCTAAAAAATCCAGCCCAGGGAATCGGGCGCTTTAAGAGATTTGGCCTCACACGAAGACTCGCAGCCACAAAGAATTTTTTTGTCTCCGTGGCTTGGCGGCTTTGTGTGAAACCTTCTTATATCCTCGTAGCTTTGTGTCTCCCCAGCCAACAAGAAACCTATTTTTTGCCGGACAAACTATCCAATTTCGGAATATTAAATTTTTGGCTCAATTTCCCAAGCTGATCCAGGTCGATGTTTCCGACAATGTTTACGAACACTGCTTTTCCACTATTATCTACGGACATGATCAATAAGCCCGCCACTTTCCCTTTTTCCTCTTTGAGGAAAATTTCTGTTACTTTATCTTTTTTTCTTGCTTTTAACGTGCTCTCCCAGTTTTGCGATTTGAGTTTTTTCGATGTTTTTTCGATCAGCTTTTTCACTTTCTCGATCTTTTTAGCCGGGATGTTAAATTTTTCTACTCGGATTAATGCTAAATTTTTGATTAAATTAGCAAGCGAAGAATCCTGTCCTGTGGAAAACGACGCTACCAGTTTTAACAGCCGTTTGGTAATGAATACTTCCACGGTCTCGTCAGCATTTTTGAACTCTTCGATTCCTTTCAAATCCACGTAGCCGGGCATTTTTTCGTAATTTTCCTGAGCCCATGCTGTGGAAATCCATAGCACTGCCAAGAATAATAAAACATTTTTACACTTCATGATTTTCCTCCATCCAAAAGTGGTTGTAAAGCTTGTTGCAAAGAAGACTTCATCGGCTTGATGACGTCTTCAGGGAATACTTGTTTTTGCAGAATTTCACCGGCATGACTCGTCGCGGCGTTGACGTACGCCAGCGCCAATTTTACCTGATTCGCCGCCTGTTCAATCTCTGCCTGCGAATATTGTTCGCGTAAATTAGGCTCGGGTTTGTGCCATTGAGAAAAAAGAAGCGCACCGACGACGATGAAAACGATAAAGGCTCCTGCGAAGCGAAGCGGACGATGTAAAATTGAAACTCGAAGCCACAGCCCGGCGAAAAATTTCGTTGACGTCTTTTCTTCTTTGTCAAAGCCAATGATTTCGTTGACCGACTGAATCACTTCCTGCGGGCAGGATGCTGGGCCAAGGTTTTTCAAATCTTCAAATAATTTCTCATAGTTCCGATAATCGGAACGACACTCCGAACAAATCGCCAGATGACGCTCGATTTTTTTGCGCGTCTTGCGCGATAGCCGCCGGTCAAAATATTCATCAATTAAATTTGTGCACGTCTGACAATCCATCCTCTAATCCTCGTAAATTGGTTTCAAAAATTTTGCTAATAACTTCCTTCCACGGTGCAAATAGACTTTCACCGAATTGAGCGGAATATTCAGCGCATCAGCGATTTCCTCGTACGAAAATCCCTGGATTTCCCGCAAAATGATGGTCTCGCGAATTTTTTCCGGCAATTTGCCAATCGCTGATTTTAAATGACTCTGCAAGTCAGCAAGCTCCAACTCGTCATCAGGCCGCGACGGCTCTGCGGGATTCTGCGACTGAAAATGTTCGCCTTCCGCATGTTGGGAAATCTGATCCATCACCATCTCTCGCCGCTTCCGGCTGTAATCAATACAAAGATTCCGCGTCACTTTCGTAAGCCAACTCTTGACGCTTTTCTTCGACAAATTTCCAAAATGACGCCACAGTTTCACCAGCGCTTCCTGTGCAATATCCTGAGCGTCAGCCGAATTTCCCGTAAAATAATACGCCTGGGTATAAACGAGATCTTTGTACTGAGAAACATATTTTTCAAATTTTATTCTTTTCATCGTTATATATAAAACGAAACTCAAATGCAAAAAGTTACAACAGATTTTGTAATATTTTTCTGCAAACAATTGACGTATTTGTTGCGCACAATAATTTCAAAACAAATTTCAGCAAAATTCGCATTTTCGCTTGACATTTGACAAAATTTATTGTAATTTTAAGTCGTCAAAAGTTACACTTGATGCAAGGAGCAATTTATGGAATGGGCACAAGTTCTTACAATTGTCTTGCCAGTGATGTTGGTGCTTGTTGTTGGTTTCTTTTTTAACAATGCTCGTATTAATGATCTAAATAACCGATTTGATGATGTTAATAACCGCTTCGATGACATTAGCCATCGATTTGGTGATATCAATCATCGATTTGCTGAAATCGATAACAGATTTCAAGAACTCAAAAATGATATGAATCAAAGGTTTGGCGAAATCAATCAACGCTTGATTGAAACAAACGACGCAGTCCGCAGTATCAAAGATTTGATGATTCAATTTTTGCAAAAAGAATCAGGGTACGGCGTTGGCAGAATTAAAGACGGGGAATAGGCGTCTGATTTTTCATCGAGTTCAGCCCATTCATGCCTGTCGATGAAAGTTTTGTTTTGAGCTTCAGCGCTTTCAACTGTTTCTCGGTGAGGCGATCAAATGCTTGTTCTAATAAATTTTCGCCACTCTCG
>JAADFU010000014.1 GCA_013152715.1 Calditrichota bacterium | reverse complement strand
TCCTGGGATGGCAAAGATGAGAGCGGAAACCCGGCAGCTTCTGGTATTTATTTTTATCAACTCAAAACATCTGAATTTAGAAAAACACGGAAGATGGCGTTGGTTCGTTGATTAAATAAGCAGCGGGGTAACAAATTTAGATTATGTCATCCGAAATTGAACATTCATTTTTCTTTGTAGCTCTGTGGCAAATCAACATCAAAGAATTTGTTAAAAAAAATTTAAAAAAAATTCAAAAATTTGCTTGACTTTTAGACACTTTTATTTTATATTGAAATCAACGAAAACGTTTTCTGTGACTTTTCAGACGGAAGAGCCATGAAATATGCTTTCCTCATTTTTCTCGCGATAATTTTTTATGCCATGACACTGACCGGATCAGAAAATATCTTTCTCTCCATTTCTGCGCCTCCGGCTGAAGTCCGTCAATATGATCCTTTGCAAATGGAAATGATACTAAATATTCAACTCATTAATCCTTTTGATGTTAGAGAGTCCGGGTTAATTGCAAGAATTGGACTTTCTTCAGGTGAAACGGAAAATCACTTCTGTTTTTACGACGGAGAAAAAGATGGCAAGTCACTGTGGCGGTTTCGGTTTACACCGCAGCAGACGGGCAAATATTTGATTCAATTTGAACTGAAAACTAAAAAAATTTCCCAAAAATCTAAAACGTTTTCGATAAATGTTGTTCCCGCTCAAGAGCACGGTTTTTTGCGTCGAGATCCGCAATCTCACTTTGGTTTTCGCTTTGATGACGGGGCGTATTTTCGCGGCATTGGGGAAAATGTGGCATGGGCGGAGAATTATGAATTTTATTTCTCGCGCTTAGCAAAAAACGGCTGCAATTTTGTCCGCATCTGGATGTGTCCCTGGAATCTTGCGCTGGAATGGAAAGAGTCAGGACTGGGCAAATATAATTTGCAAAATGCTGCGCGTCTGGATTCTGTGCTAAGTCTCGCCCGTCGCTACGAGATTTACGTGATGCTTTGTTTTGATTATCATGGCGTGGTGCAAAAAGAGCAGGGCTACTTCAAAGAGAAAAAGTGGAATGACAATCCTTACAATTTCCGCAACGGTGGCCCCTGTCGCACGGAAGCTGAATTTTTCACATCGCCAAAGGCGAAAAAGTTTTACAAACAGCGATTGGATTACATCGTTGCTCGCTGGGGCTACAGTCCGCAAATCGCGGCGTGGGAATTCTGGAATGAAGTGGATCTCACTGCAGGGAAACCAGAAGACGTGATTCGCTGGCATGAGGAGATGGCAGAATATTTGCGGGAAGTTGACCCCTACGATCACCTGATTACCACGAGTTTTTCCGGCGAAGGTTACCTTGACATCTGGCGTATCGAGGAGATGGATTTTTCTCAAACGCACCATTACAATCAACCTGATTTTACTTATTCGCTTCCTGCAACAATTTCAGAAATGGAAAATCAATTTCACAAGCCGCACGTGGTCGGCGAGTTCGGCGTTGACTTTCGCGGGCCCAAAGAGTCCCGCAACGCTGATCCGACAAATTTGGGAATTCACAACGGACTCTGGGCAGGACTTTTCTCGCCGACGCCAATTTTGCCGTTGACGTGGTGGTGGGACAGTTTGATTGATTCCAGTGATTTGTACACTTTGTTCAGAACCATCGCTAACGTTAACGAAAAACTGATGCCTCTTTTGGCGAATGGCTCCGTGAAGGAATATCAGAAAACGGAAATCGTTTCGGCAACAGACAGTTCAGAGAAAAATTTTGTCATTTTCCCTCAAAAACCATGGAGCAAAAATGTTCGGGACAAGTTTGTCGTAAATGAGAATGGCACTATTGAGCACAGAGAGCAAATACCAACGTTCCTGTTCGGATCGGAAAAGTCGGATTTGCGCAAGCCGCCGACTTTTGAAATTAATTACGCGAGCGACGGCTTTTTTCGCGTGCACATCAATCACGTTTCTGACAACTGCTTGCTGCGGATTTTTCTGGATGACAGCCTGGCGCTGGAAAAAAATTTGGATTTGAGCGCCGAGAGTAGCGATTGGGAAAAAAGACAATGGCAGGAAGAATGGAAAATTTATCAGGGATTGATTAATAAAACTTTTGCGGTCCCGGTTCCGCAAGGTTCGCATCGCATTCGGGTTCAGAATGACGGCACTGATTGGATGGAGGTCGCGCGTTACGAATTTGTCGGCTGCGGCTACGGTGCGGCAGATGCGGTAAAAATTGTCGGGCTGTGCGGCAGCGAAATTGGATTTCTCTGGATTCGTCATCAGGACTATTCCTGGAAGCAGATGGGCTCCCGAAACAGCGTACCGCTGGTGAAAGAGGCGGATATTTCATTGCCCGAGTTCGCGCGCGGGATTTATGATTTGCAATGGCTGAACACCTGGAATGGCTCGGTTTTAAAACAAGAAAAAGTTGAAATTTTAGACAATCAGATATTAAAGTCGCCGCAGTTCCGCGGGGACATCGGATTTTACTTTGTCCGCGCAAAAGGCGAGATTTAGCAGAATTACAAAAGGATCATTTAATGGTGACGATAAAAGATATTGCCCGTCTGGCAAATGTTTCCATTTCCACCGCGTCGAAAGCATTGAACGACAGACCGGACGTGAGCCCGGGAACGCGTCAGCGGGTGAAAGAAATCGCCAAAAATTACAATTTCAGTCCCAATGCCTTTGGCAAAGGACTAAAGTCAAAAACAACAGAGAACATCGGTGTGATTTTTTGCCGGGAAAATCAGCCATTATCCGGAAATCCATTTTATTCGCGGGTGCTCGAAGGCATCGAATCGGAAATCGGAATGAATAATTACAATTTGGTGCTGCATTTGATTCCCGAGTGCAATCAGGATCATTTGCCTAAAATGGTTCGCGAAAGACAGGTGGACGGCTTGGTTTTGGTAGGCATTTTCCGAGAAGATTTTGTAAAAAGAATCATTTCAGTCAATTTGCCGCTGGTTTACATTGATCCGAAATTTGAAATTTCCAATTGCAATCAGATCATTATTGACAATGAGCACGGAGCATTTTTGGCAATGCAACATTTGGTCCGAAAAGGGCATCGAAAGATCGGCTTCATTTCCGGGGATTTGTCGAGGTTAAGTTTTGAATTGCGATACCAAGGCTATCTCAAGACGCTGGAAAGAAATAATATTCCGGTTTTGAAAAATTACATCAGCGCCGGGGGAATCGAACAAGGATACGACCATGTGAAAAAATTGCTTTCCCAACCTGATCCGCCAACAGCAATTTTTTCGGCGAACGATATTAATGCGCTTTACGGCTACAAAGCGGTTCAGGATATGAATTTGAAAATTCCTGATGATGTGAGTATCGTGGGATTTGACGATATTGATCTGGCGCGATTTTCCACGCCGGGTTTAACGACGATTCGCGTTTTCAAGCAAGAATTGGGTTCCATTGGCGTGAGAATTTTGTTCCGGGCAATTCGCAAGGAAATTGATTCGCCGATTCACACGGTAGTGCCGGTGCAATTGGTGGAAAGAGAATCGGTGCGGAAAATTTAGGCTTGAGTTTAATAGAACACGGAGCGCCACGGATAATACAGATTTTCACGGATGTAATCAGGAAAATATTTTATTCAATTTTATTTGGTGCTCAATAAGTTCATTTTTTAATAACTTGAAGCCTTTGAGTCTTGGCGGCAAAAAATACTGATTGTTTTGAAAGGAGGTGGAAGCAAAAATTTAATTTTCCCAAAAAAGAAAATTAGCCAAAACAACAAACCAAAGCAGGAGGGAACTATTTATGAAACGATTTTTGTTACTACTGGTGCTGGTCATGAGCGTTGCTCTTGTCCAGACTTCCCCGGCGCAGGTCATTTTCAATTTTGATGACGCGAATTTGGGGACTCAAGGATTCGGCTATTGGTGGGGCGATGCCGGGTCCAATTTGCGCCAGATGACTGATGCGACTTACGGCGGCGTTCTCGCGCTGGATTTGAACGTAACTGGCGACGGAAAAGCTGCTATCGGAGTGGATCCGCTGGACATGAAATGGACCGAAACAACAGTCGGCGCCTATTTTCTTACTTATGACATTTTCATTCCGGCTGATTTTCCGGACAGCGCCATGATTAAAGTCTGGAGCCAGGACAAAACCAACTGGACCTGGATCGATGTGAAATTTTCTCCCACGCAATGGCTCGAAGGGGCCAGACCTTTGATTAAAGGGGCGTGGAATACGGTTACTTTCGCAATCAAACGTTTCAACGAATTAAACAGCAATTATCTGCCCTGGAACGCCAAAGGCGGATTAGAAATTTATCTCGGCTATGTTACGGGAGCCTGGTCAGGAACGATTCTGATCGACAATGTCACTCTCTGGGGCGTGGAACCCGATGTGGCGGCAGATTTTAACGATCCCAATTTGGGAACTCAGGGATTCGGCTATTGGTGGGGCGATGCCGGTTCCAATCTGCGCCAAATGGACGACCCGAATTACGGTGGCGTGCTGGCGATGGATCTGAATGCCACTGGTGACGGCAAAGCTGCCATCGGACTTGATCCGCTGGATATGGGCTGGACTGAAACGACCGAAGGCGCCGCATTTGTGACTTACGATGTTTTTATTCCGGCGGACATTCCGGACACGGTCATGATTAAAGCCTGGAGCCAGGACAAAACTAACTGGACCTGGATCGATGTGAAATATTCACCGGCAAATGGCTGGGGTGGATCGAAACCTTTGAAAAAAGGTGAATGGAACACATTGACGTTTCCGGTGAAACGCTCGCATCAGTTGAATAGCAATTATCTGCCGTGGAATGCCAAGGGGGGTCTGGAAGTCTATTTTAACACTAAGAACGGCTGGACTGGCACGCTGATGGTGGACAATGTGCAGTTCCATACTATGGAAGTGGGCAAAAAGTGGGTGCTCGCTGATTTTGAAAATGAAGCTCGCGGCACGTACGATTTTGTGAACACGGGCTGGAACACCGCGATGACAGCCATCAACTGGGCCGCTGATCCCACCGGACATTCTGTGGGCGTTTTGCAGACTGACTGGGATTTTGCGCTGGATGTAAAGGCTCAATTTGTGAACCAGAACATTGATTTGCAATGGACAGACACAGACACCGGAGCAACGGCGATTACTATTGACGTTTATCTGCCGGATAATACGCCAGTTGGGACGCAAATTAGTCTGTGGGCGACGGATAAAGTTTCCTGGACCTGGACAGAGACGTCATTTACTGTGTCGGATACAACGCTGCAGCCGGGACAGTGGCATACGCTTACTTACAATGTGCTGGATAAATTGGCTGATCTGGATCCCCATGGCAGTATCCGCGCCGGAGTTCAGGTCTATTCTACGGAAAGCTGGGCTGGTACGATTTACTGGGACAATTACACGCTGGTCGGTGTGGAAGAACCGGCAGGCGCCTTGCTGTCACCCGAAGCAGCCGCAATTGTGGACACTGCTAACGTTGTGCAGCCTTACGTTTTCGCACAGGTTCAATGGACAGATAATCCGGATAATTTGAGTGAAACTTACAACGTTTATGCTAGCCCAAATCCGATCACTGATTTGACGGCGGCCGATGTCGTCCGTATCGGCACAAAAATTCCGCGGCAGGTGCAGTACTGGAATCACAGGCCTTACACCACTCATGGCGGAGATATCACTTTTTACTACGCAGTGACGGCGACCGGTCTGGACGGCACTGAGACGGAACTGCGTGACGTGAGTTCGGTAGGCCCGGTCACTGTTCCGTCGTCTCCGACGCTGAAAGCTGTCTACGATCCGAATTTCAATTTCATGATCGACGGCTCGCTGGCGGAATTTTTAACTTACGAAAATTTCAACATTACCCCTGAAGGTGTAGGCGTTGATGCAGCCGGAGACTGGACACCGGCATCTACAGACCTCAATTTGACAACCTGTATTTTTGTCATTGACGATGATTATCTCTATCTCGGCGCCAATGTCGTGGACGATGATTTGGCTGAAAGCGGTCAAGCCTGGGAAGGCGATGCATTCGAATTGTTCATCGGATTTTACAATGCAATGGCATTGAACGCGCTGCATGATCTGAATGATGTTGACAATCCGGGTACCGGAGATTACCGAATTTCTTTCACATCGTGGGGCGAAATTCAGCAAAGCGGAAGCTCTCCGAGAACTTTTCCGGGACTGGAAGCGTTGATTTTGCCGAGTCCCACGGGCTACCAGATTGAGGCGAAAATTGCGCTGGATTCTCTGGCGGCAAATCATGATTTTACGCCGCAGGTCGGAGATATGCTTCCCATTCGTATCGACATCAATGACAAAGACCTGGTGCTGGACGCGCCGGAAACAGGAAGAACAAAACAACTTAACATTGGCGGCGTGAGAAACACAGAAAATTGGAAACGTCCTTCCAGTTGGGGTTATCTCGAAGTTTACGCGCCGACAGGTGTGGAAACCGCCGAAGATAATCCTGCACTTCCCGAGCGCACGCAATTGCATGAAAATTATCCCAATCCTTTCAATCCGGAAACGCGAATCAAATTTGATCTGGCAGATGCGGGCCATGTCAAACTGGAAATCTACAATATGTTAGGCCAGAAGATTTGTACGCTGATTGATGCGGACAAGCCTGCGGGCTATCATGCGGCACAATGGGACGGCAGAAATGATGCCGGAGTCAAAGTCTCGAGCGGAATTTATTTTTACAAATTGAAAACTGCGGACTATTCCAAGACGCTCAAGATGTTGTTGATGAAATAAGGAAAATTGTTGATTAGCGGAGTTAGTAACATCCCCCCTGTCTCCCCTTCAAAGGAGGGTAGAAAATCCTCCCTTGAAGGGGAGAACTCTCAAGTCCTCCTTAAATAAAGGGGATTTAGGGGGATGTTAAAATACAACGTTAAATACGAAAATTACACACTAAAATATTACCTCAAATTAAACCGTTTCATTGAAAACATTGCGGCGGCAGCTTCTTTCACAGAAGCAGCCGCCTCTTTAAAAGATTTGTACAAAATTGATTGAGCTTTTGGGGCATCCATTGGCTGCATCAGAAGCCAGATCGATTAAATTCTGTTTTGTGGAATAAAAAAAGTATGATTTGCCTTTCAGTTGGAGTATATCTGCAACTGCTTTCTGGAATTTATGCGTGAGCATTTTATAAAATCCTGACGGATTAAATCCAAAATCTAAACAGGCGTGCTCCAACTTTGAGGTAGAGTACACCATCGAAAAGCTTATTTTGCGAAGGTAATTTTTCATAAATGAACTTGAAACAGGCCAAAATCATTTTTCTCATTTTTTTTATTTTCGCTTTGATTCAAAGCAGCCTTGTCTGCAGCCTTGTCTCTGCTGAAGAATATCTCTGGGCTGGCGCGAATCAATACCAGCTCTGGTTCCAGCGATTAGGTAGAATTCAGCAGCAACTGAACGCCATGCAGGAAGCCAATTTGTCAGTGCTGCGAATTTTTCTGGGGCATCGTGCTCAGTATCTGAGTTGGGAGGATCCACCAGAAGCGTACACATTTGAAGATCCGGTGGGTACATTTCATGACGAAAATCTGGAAAAAGTCGATTATCTTATGTCCGAATGCCAGAAGCGAGGTATTCGATTGATCATTGCTCTTTCCGTTCATTCGAAACCCTATCTGGATAAATACGGTCCTGTGAACATTTATTCGTCAGCAGCATCGATCTCCGACCACAAAAATCGATTTTCCCATTTTTTGAATCATTACAATTCTTATCTGGGAAAAGCCTGGAAAGATTGTGATGAAGTTGTTTACGCCTGGGAAATCCAAAACGAAGCGGGAATTCCTTTGCTGGATGTGACAGGGCTTTCTTCGCAGGAAAGACATGACATGATTCGGAATTTCCTGAGCGAATTGGCGTCTCATTTGAAGCAAATTGATCCGAACACAAAAGTTTCACTGGGCATCGCCGGTTATGCCAATTATTATCATCAGGGAAAATCCGGCGACGATATTCGAACTCTGGGCAACATTCCCGATGCTGACATTTACACGCTTCATTTCTATGGCGGGAATTTGAGCAAATGGATAGACGACAATTTGTCCTATTGCCGTTCGATCAATAAATTGCTTTTTGTGGAGGAATTCGGAGACACGCGCAGCGCTGGCATGAGCGAATTGAAAAATCTGTACAGCAGCGTGTGCAATATCTGCCGTGAAAGAGGCATCCCCTGGATGTTCTGGCGGCTCGGGCACAGAAAAGATGAAAATACTTACAGTGTCAACAGCGATGATGCGGTGTGGCAGGATGTGATTGTTCCCGAGGCGCAGCAAATTTTGCAGACTGTCACTTCGGACAATTGGGGAATTCATCCGGCGACGGCGGTTGAGGCATGCGGAGAAGTCGAACAAGATTTTCAAATCTCTTGTTTCCCGAATCCATTCAATCGAGCGATTCAATTTAACGTAAAAAATAGTTCGGGCATTGAAAAGATTGATATTTTTAATTTGACGGGACAACTCATTTTTTCAAAAAAAATTCCAATCAGACAGGGAGATTTTCAATTCATCTGGGGCGCGAAGGATTCGTCAGGAAGTGAAATTCCTTCCGGAGTTTATTTTGCGATATTTACCCGATCGAATCAGAAGCAATTGACGCGCAAAATTCTCTTCATAAAATAAACACGATTTGAGGAGGCTCGATGTTACGAAAGTATTTGTGGCTATTTCTCGTTACTTTGTTTTTTGCGACTGTTTTTCAAAATATCTCTTACGCCGGCATCACCGGAAAAATTGCCGGTCGATTGATTGACAAGCAAACCGGGGAACCGCTGCCCGGCGGGAATGTGGTTGTCGTCGGCATGGTGCGCGATGGGAAGGAAGTTCGTTTCCCGGTTGAACAAGTCAAAGGCGCCGCCACTGATCTCAACGGCGAATTTTATATTTTGAATTTGCCGCCGGGGCAGTACATCGTGGAAGCGAGCTACATGGGTTACGAAAAACAGGTGCGCAAACCAGTGCGAATTTCGGCGGATTACACCACGCGACTGGATTTTCAGTTGTCGCAAGTGACGCTGGAATTGGGCGAAGAAGTTGTTGTCACTGCAAAGCGTGAACGGATAAGAAAAGATTTGACTTCGTCGGCGGTTTCCGTGAGCGCAGATCAGTTGCAATCATTGCCGGTGCGAGAAGTCAGTGATGTGCTGGAACTGCAGGCAGGCGTGGTTCGCGATGCCGGAGGCCAACTCCACATCCGCGGCGGCAGAAGCACGGAAATCGTGTATCTGGTTGACGGCATTCAGGTGATCGATCCGCTCAATCGACAGGCAGGAATTTCTATTGACAATCAGGCAGTGCAGGAATTGCAGGCGATCACCGGGACTTTCAATGCTGAGTACGGACAAGCGCTCTCCGGAGTTATCAACATTGTTACGAAGCAGGGGAGTGACGATTACCGTTTTAATTTTATCGGCTACCTGGGGGATTTTCTGAGTTTCGATGACAAGACCTATTACGTCATGGACAATCCGGCCTGGGCGCGATTTGCCGCGCACCGCCTGACCAATCAATTTTTCGAGGAAGATTTGAATTATTTGAATTCCGGCGAGTATGATTTTCAATCTTCCTCTGTCATTAAAGATAAGCCTTATTTGAAAAAGAAAGGTTATCTCAACACATTCAATCCGCTCACCAATACGGACTTGCAGTTCAACACAAGCGGTCCCATCCCCTGGACAAAAAAGCGGGTAACCTATTTTATTTCCGGCAGGTATTATTACGATCCTGACTACACTTATGGCAAACGCTATTTCATGCCCTGGGGGTTTTCCAGCCCGGCGAAGGATACGGTGCACACGTTCAAAAAGCCGGATGACAAATTAATGCCGTTAAGTTGGGCAGAGCAATATTCGTTGCAGTCGAAATTGTATTTTAGACCCGTGGCGTCGATGAACTTCAGCTACGGCCTTTATTTGAGTAAGCGTCGTAATCGCGACGCCAGTAATCGCTACAAATATGTTCCTGATGCGACAAAGATTCATCATAATTTGAGTCAAACCCATGTTTTTTCATTAAATCATACTTTGTCGCCGAAAACCTTTTACGAACTGAAAATCAGCTATTTCCAGAAAGACTATCATGGAGAACTTTACGACGATCCTTACGATTATCGTTACATGCCGACCAAACGAGCGGATTTCGAGCAATACGTGTTTGATCGGCGAAATAATAAGTGGGTTTCCGTGCAATTGAACAACAGTGATTTTGTCTATTTTGGCAACGATGTGCAGCGCTGGAAGAATAAAGTCAAGCATTGGTCTTTCAAGTGGGACATGACCAGTCAGGTGACAAATCGTCATTTGATGAAATGGGGATTTGGCGGAATTTTTCATGATTTGTACAACGAGGCATACACGCTTCAATTTGATCAAACGACTTACAGGCCTTACATTCCGGATCCGGATTCTTCAGCATTTTCGCAAAATTATCATTACAAACCGCGCGAGTTTTCTGCCTATGTGCAGGATAAAATTGAATTTCAGGAATTAATCATCAATTTGGGTTTACGGTTCGATTATTTTGATTCGGACGGAAAAACGCTTGCTGATCCTGCTGATCCGGAAATTCTCGATCCGGTGAAAAACGCGCATCGTTACAAAAATTACGATCCCAATTTACCGGAAGATCAGTGGGGGCCGGAATACACGCTTGAAGAACGGGAGCAATTCTGGTACAAAAAACCCAAACCCAAATATCAGCTCAGTCCGCGTTTCGGCATTTCTTTTCCCATCACATCGCAAGGCGTGATTCATTTTTCTTATGGCTGGTTTTTCCAGAATCCGGAATTGCGCTATTTGTACGAAAACCCAAAATTCTGGGTCGACGTAAAAAAGGCAAATGTCAATCCGCTCATCGGAAATGCGGACATCGGACCCGAGCGGACCGTTATGTACGAAGTTGGTTTGCAACAGGGTCTGTGGGATCGGCTGTTTTTGAACGTGACCGGATTTTATCGCGACATTCGTGATTGGGTCGGCATTAGCGCGCCGATCGATACTTACTGGGGCACGACTTACCACAAATATATTAATTACGATCACGCGGCGGTAAAAGGAATTACTTTTAACTCGCAATTTGCTCTGTCCGATTTCTCCGTCAATTTGGATTACACTTTTATGATTGCCAAGGGTACTTACTCCAATCCGCAGGAAGCGTACACGCAGATTCGCGACAACAAAGAACCGCGCATTCAGTTGATCAATCTGGATTGGGATCAGCGGCATACTTTGAATGCGACATTTGGTTACCAAAAAAATGGCTGGAATGCGAGCATGGTAGCATCTTTGAATTCCGGATTCCCTTACACGCCGAGTTTTTATCGCGGCGAAACAGTCGGCGGGACGACTTTGAGCGAGCTGAAAGTGAATAGTGAAGTGCGACCCACGACTTTCACGATTGATTTGCGCATCTCGCGGCGGGTAAAATTATTCGGAATGAATTATGATTTGATGCTCAATGTTTACAATTTACTGGATACGCGGAATGCGCGTACTGTTTACTCGGATACAGGCAGACCCGATGTTACTTTTGCTTCCCGTACTCAGGAAGATCGTAACGCCGGGTTGGACGTGGAAATTTCTGATGTCAAAGAATATTACACACGTCCCGGAAATTATTATCCCCCGCGCTTCATTCAATTGGGAATCGGAGTCGGTTTGTAATTTACAAATTCAGAAAAAATTTTGTTAAAAATATTTTAGTTTGAGATAAAATCCAATGAGGTGAATATGAAATATCTAACCACATTGATTGTCATTTTCAGTCTTTTCGCCTTATTCAGCCAGGGGTTGGAGGCACAAACAGTGAGTCGTGTTGGTACCACTGCCGCGCCGTTTTTGAAAATCGGCGTGGGAGCGCGCGCTCTGGCGATGGGAGAAGCTTACGTGACTCAAGCCACTGATGCGACAGCCCTTTACTGGAACGCTGGCGGGCTTGGTTTTCTGAATAGAAGTCAGTTTCTTTTCAACCATTACGATTACATCGCCGGTTTGAGTTTCGATTTCGCTGGTATTGCGCTGCGTTTGCCCGGCGTGGGAACGGTTGGATTTCAATTTACGCATCTTGGCGCTCCGGATATCGAAAGAACGACGCTTTCCGAACAAGACGGCACCGGAGAGATGGTTTCTGCTTCATTTATTGCCATGGGAATGAGTTTCGCCCGCGCTCTGACAGACCGTTTTTCCATCGGCGGATCTGCGAAATACATTCGCGAAACTTTGTGGCATTCTCATGCTTCGGGAATGGCGGTGGATATGGGAATTTTGTACGACACTATTTTTAAAAATATTAAACTGGGCATGTCCATCTCTAATTTTGGCAGCGGCATGAGAATGAGCGGCCGCGATCTTTTGGTGCAGCACGATATCGATCCGGTGAATGCGGGAAATAATGCGACGATTAATGCCGATTTAACAACGGACCAGTTTCCGCTGCCTATTTTCTTCCGCGTAGGAATTTCCGCAGACATTGCACAGGATTTTTTCGGCGTGCGGAACCACAATTTGATTGTTGCGGTGGACGCCATCCATCCCAACGATAATAAAGAATATTTGAATGTCGGCGGAGAATATCAATTTCACAATTTTATTGCAATGCGCGCCGGTTACAGGCAGTTATTTTTGCAGGATGCCGAAGGAGGCTTGACGTTTGGCTTTGGTCTGCAGTTTAAAGTTGCGCAATTCGGACTGAATCTGGATTACGCTGCCATCGATTACGGCAGATTCAATTACGCGAATAAATTTTCCATGATTTTTTCATTTTAGTCAAAAATTTACTCTTTACCAAATCACCTAAAACTCGAGACACAGAACTCAAAACTCGAAACTTTAGAGAAAAAAGGAAGCACGATGAAACGAATTATTTTGTCATTGACGTTTCTTTTGATAATGCAAAATGCGATCTTTTCCCAGGATCCGCTGCAATACCACGGCGATCGTTCCAACCGGGCGCGCAACGATCATGCGGGAAATCAGATACGCGTGACTTACTGGAATCATGGCATGCTGGGGTCGATTAAAGGCGATAACAGCATAATTTACGGCGGCGAATGGCCCATAAATATGGGCTATACGCAGATGGGAAATGCCTCCAGTTACGTGACATCAGAATTACGCGTGTTCGACAAAATCGATCCCGAGACCGGCGATTCACTTTACACAACCATCACGCCGGTAGTTTTTTGTCAGGGTTGGGATCCGGCAATGTTTTCCCATGACGATTTGGGAAATTTTTTGGGATTTGAACCTCTGCCCGGTTTTCACAACAAAGACAATCCCGATGTGTTTCACAATTCCGCCATGAGCGACAAGCCAGTGACCTGGCCTGCCTTTTGGCCCGACAAAATGGCTGATCAAATTGATCCCGGTTGGCGAAATAAATGGAACGGGTATTTTGGCAAGGGTGTCTTTAATGCGGATCAGGAAAGTTTTCACGTTGTGGATGATTATCCTTTTCATAAAAAAATTGGAGGCGTTTCTTTGCCGTTGCCGATTCCCGATGATCCGGGACGCGGCGGCTTGGGATTGCGTCAGGTGATTCGCGGTTTGCAATGGGCAAATCCCAGCGCGGAAGATTGTATTTTCTGGATTTATGATATTAAAAATATTGGCATTCTGAAATTGGAAAAAACAGTCTTCGGCTTGAATGTCGGCGCTTCCATGGGCGCGTTCTTTGGTCTGGGAAATCCCGACTATGACGACGACGCAGCGACTTTCTACCGGGAAATAGGCCTTACGGTGAATTACGATTACGACAATATCGGGACTCAGGGCTACAGTCCCGTGCCCTGGCTCGGATTTGCATTTTTGGAGAGCCCGGGCAATGCGCTGGACGGCATCGATAACGACGGCGACGGCATTGATGCACCCGGTGGCGGGCATGTGATTGCCAAAACGGATTTTGTCAAATCTTATGCTGTGGGCGAACCAGTTGTTCTCATTGATTACCAGTCGGACAGCCTGAAACGCACAGTTTCTACCATGCCCGCTGAGGGAATTACTTTTGAACACAAAGGGATTACTTATCGCAAAATGCCCAATGCGCCGCTGGAAGAAATTCCCCGCAACGGCATCGATGATAATTTGAATGGCATAATTGACGAATCTGACGGCGCGGAAATTACCGAAACCGGCGAAGTTTACTATTTGTACCTTCAGGATCCGGTGTACAACAAGCAAGAATATTTGTCAAAAGATTTTCTCACCGGCGAGGGATTGGCAAATTTGCTCATTGACGAACGCCGCGACGACGGCATCGATAACGATCGCGATTGGGACCCGCAGTCCGATGACGTAGGACTTGACGGTGCAGAAGGAACGGGCGATTACGGCGAAGGAGACGGACTTCCCACTCCGGGAACCGGCGATTTGCCCGGCGAGCCTAATATCGACCGCGTGGATGTGAACGAATCCGATCAAATCGGCTTGACCAGTTTTGTTTTTTACGAGTATGGCGATATCACTTACAGCAATGACGATCAGGTTTGGCTGGTGAGCCGTCCCGGATATTTCGATGGCCATCTGGAAAATGTGGACGCTGATTACTTGTTTGCTACGGGGTACTTTCCTCTTTTACCCGGGCAAAGAGAGGCCTTCTCCGTGGGCATGGTTTACGGCTGGAATGAGGCACACATTATCAACAACAAGAAAACAGTGCAGGACATTTACGATGCCAATTACAATTTCGCTGTGGCGCCAACGCTGCCCACAGTTCACGCTGTCGCCGAAGACGGAAAAGTGACTTTGTACTGGGACGACAAAGCCGAGGAAAGCAAAGATCGTTATTTGAAAGAATACGATTTCGAAGGTTACAAAATTTATCGCGCTACCGATCCGGGCTTTGCCGACGCCACAACTACAATTATCGATCAACAATTGGGAAGTTACAGCATTAAAACGCCGATTGCTGTTTTTGATAAAATTGACGGGGTTTCCGGTTATTATCCCAAATCAAAAAATTTTGGCGTGCAATATTATCTGGGAGCAGAAACCGGGTTGGTGCATACTTACGTAGATTCGCCGGTGGTGAACGGCAGGCGTTACTATTACGCAGTGACTGCATTTGATAAAGGCTCACTGGAAGATAATATTTATCCTTCAGAGACGACGAAATATATTGCTGTGGATGCCACCGGGAAAATTCAGGAAAAAGGTCCCAATGTGGTGATGGTTATTCCGCGCGCACCGGCGCTGGGATATGTGCCGCCAGGTTTTGACAAACAACCCGAACATGTGGGCCAGGCTAAAGCTGGTGAAGGATTCATCCGCGTGCGTATTGTGGAACCAGATTCGGTGAAAGAAGGCACGGAATATGAAATTCAATTTTTGGACATTGCCACCGATCGTCACGACAACGATCTGGATAGCCTGATTGATGCGCAGGATCCGGATGAAATGATTCCCGATGAAACGACTGGTATGGTGCTACGTGATGTGACCGATGAAATGTCGCCAGTAGATTTGGACACAATCTGGTTCAAAGAATACCGCAAAATAGATACTTCGATTGTTTTGATAAAAAATCTTTACGATGATGAAGATAAACAGGCTTCCACGCTTCGAGTCATGAGCCACGGTCTGGAATTTTTCGTTTATAATCCGCCGGCAACACCAGGAATCTTGAATCTGGTTGATGAAAGCGGAAAAGGGATTGTTGAAGGAGTCCGCTGGAGCGAAAACATTGATCCAGACCACACATATCATTTGAGTTTTTCGGTGATGGATATTGTGGGATACAAGCCAGGAGTATTTTATCCCAGACAATATCGCATAGTTTTCTTTGATGAGGTTGCAGATACTTCTGATGAAGTTCCATTGCAACTGGAAAATTATCCGATCACGATTAAAATTCCGCCCAGTCCCACTAATTTTAAAATCTACGATCTGGTGACCGGCGAGGAAGTTAAATATGGATTCCGGGAAAATTTGCCCATGTCTTATGTGCCAAAATATCATTTCTCGGGAAAAGATGAGATCTGGTTTTTGGAGCAATTGCCAAATGATTCGACTATTGTGACTTTTTATTTGCTGAACAATTCCATCAATGATTCCACAGATTTCATCCAATATTACGGAAGAACGCTTGGGGCTGGAGATACTTTGTATTTGTACAGCGATTATCAATTCACTTCGGCAAATCGGTTCCGATTTAAATTGACAGCTCAAAAAATCGATGAACAAATTGCAAAAGAAAATCTGGATAAAATTCGCGTCGTGCCCAACCCCTACGTCGCTGCTGCGGCGTGGGAGCCGAAAAACACCTATCGTTCGGGTCGAGGGCCGCGAATGATTCAATTCATCCATCTGCCGAAAAAATGCACAATTCGAATTTACACTGTGGACGGTGTGCTGGTTCAGACTCTGGAACACGACAGCGAGATGACCGATGGCATTGAAAGCTGGAACATGTTGACCAAAGACCAGATGGATATTGCTTATGGACTGTACATTTACCACGTGGATGCTCCGGGAATTGGTCAGCATGTGGGACGGTTTATTGTGATTAAATAATTTTGCAAAGTTAGGTTTGACGAATGGAAGGTGTGAAATACATCCCCCTAAATCCCCCTTCCAAGGGGGACTTTTTGATTCCCCCCTTTGAAGGGGGGCAAGGGGGGATGTATCTATTAATCAGCGCTGTTTCCCTGAAGTTTTTAAAAAGAATTTTTAAATTAATTTTTTTCACAAACCTGATCGGTCTGGTGCTATTGTTTTCTTTTTGCCAGCGATCGTCGGATCAAATTGTTGCCAGAATCGGCGACGAGGTCATCACGCTCAAAGAATTCCGTCTGGCATATCTGGAAATTTTGAAGCAGCCGGACAAGTTTGATTCGCCTGAGTTACGCGAAGCATTTTTGCAGGAGATGATCAATCGGCGGCTGCTGGCAAAGGAGGCGAAAAAACAACGGCTGGATCGAGACGAACGATTTCGATTGAAATCCGAAGCTTTCCGCAATAAATGTCTGCGTGAGGCACACTACCGCCACGTCATTGAACCGCAGATAACTGTCGATGATTCTTTGCTTCAGGAAATTTTTCAGTACACGAGAGAAGAACGTCATGTTCGCCATCTTTATTTCGAGACAAAGGCTCAGGCGGATTCAGCTCTTGCACTTCTCCGAAAGGGTGTGCCATTCGAAAATTTAGCTCGAAAAGTTTTCACCAGTTCCAAATTGGCGGAAAATGGCGGGGATCTCGGCTGGGTTCGCTGGGATCAGATGGAATATGATATGGCGATGACGGCTTTTCGTTTGAAACAAGGCGAAATTTCCCCGCCCGTTCGCAGTTCTCATGGTTATCATATTTTGCAGGTTTTAAACTGGAAAAAGAATCCGCTGGTTTCAAAGCAGGAATTTGAGCTGGCAAAGGAAAAACTGGAATTTCAGGTGCGGGCCAAAATAGGGGATTGGCTCGCATTTCAGCACATCGAAAAAATGATGAACGGTTTGGATGTTCAGGTTGATCCGAGGGCGTTGAAAATTGTAGGTGAACATTTGAAGAAAATTTTTCAAAACCAAAATCAAGATTCCGCCAGAATAGGATTGAAATCAATTTCTCCGGAAGAAAATGATTCGCTGCAAACATCGGTGTGGGAAATTAGAAATCAGGGATTGTTTTTCATTAACGGGAAAAAATTTACTGTGGGGCAATTTATCAGTAATTTGTCTTATTTACCGGCATCCATCGTGCGGCGAAGTTTGAAGACCGCGCTCGATTATTCCATCAGAGATTTTCAATTGACAGAAGAAGCCAAAAATTTACAGCTTGACGAAAAAGATTCGGAATATCCGGTCAAAACAAAACTATTTGATGAATATTTGCTGCAAACCATGTTGCGCAAGAGAATTATCGAAAATATTCACGTGAGTGAGCAGGAAATTGAACAAAAATTCCGCGAAATTGTTAAACAAAAATTACCGGATGAGATGACTGAAGAAGACCGCGATGTAATCAGACGTTTTATTGAGCGGGATAAGCGGGCGACGGCTGTGCCTGAATTTATCAGCAGTTTGAGACAACGCATAAAAATAGAAATCTATCCGGAGGTGATTCATGACTATTACCAATCACTGAGTCGATGAAACAATATGCTGGAAAATTTTTGGACGACAACGATGGATTTAGAAGAACAACATTGGAAAATTTCTCTACGAGAACGAATCGAGGCCATGTTGGCGGCATCGGCGATTGCTGATGCAATGGCAGGTCCTTTTGAGGGACGGGACACTGAAAAATCGCGTCGGTTTTTAAAAGAAGGCGGTTGGATAGATGATTTTTCCGTCTATCCTGCGGCGTATCAACATTACTGGAATGTGTATTCCCGCCATGCCAAAGCCGGAACTTTTACTGACGATACCCGGCTGCGGCTGCTGGTTTGTCAAGCAATGATCGAAAATTCAAAAAAATCAGCCTCGGATTTTTTAACAAGAAAGGCACTGGCGCAGTTCATCTTTGATGAATATCAGGAAGCACGAATAAGTTATGAAAAACAGGTGCAGGATAATTCCATTAAATTTCTGGAACAACCGGTTTCGTTGCGGGAAAAATTTTTACATTTGTGGTTCATGTGGGAAATTACGAAAACAGCGACTTCTGTTTTTGTGCCGCAAAAGCCGAAACTGTTGAGCCCACCGGCTGAGCGAAATGCGGTCCGGGAATATACCAGCGAGCCCTGGTTTTGTAAACCTGTCAAACCTTACACGGTGAAAACCGATCTCAAAAGTCAGTTCAACAACAGCAGTTACGACAGGGGAGAGGTCTTGCCTCTGGGGTTGATTACTTTGCCGCCTTTGAGCGTGTTTTTTCCCGGTGACCCGAGGGGATGTTTTAAATTTGTTCGGGAAATTGATTTTTTCGATATCGGAGAAGCGCCGATCTATGCCGCAACTGCCGCAGCGATTTTATCTGATTTGCTGGGGGGAAAAAGTTGGCCCGAATTGATTCTGGAAATCCAGGAATTTGGTTTGGAATTTTATCTTGGTGCGGAAAAAACGCACGAGCTGTCCGATTTGGATCAAAAAATTATTACGGCGATTATGCTCAGCCATCGATTCCGAAGCCGTGAGACAGAAGCGAATAAAGAAAATTTCGCGCCTTTTGCCAGCGCGCTTTACGATCGATTTGCCGTGGGGGAAGAAATAATGTGCACCATAGGCGAAATGTTGCCAGTCGCGTTGGCGATAATGGATTACTCGCCGCAGGATTTAAAATGGTTGATCGAATTTGGCGTCAATTACGGCAGAGATAACGACACGGTGGCTTCTCTGGCAGCGCTTTTTGGCGGCGCGGCTTACGGAATGAAAACCATTCCACAAAAATGGATGGAAGTAGTCTCTCGGGCGAATCGAGTTGATTTTCATGAGTTGGCTGAAGGCTTGAGCCGTATTTCTACGGATAAAAGAGTCGAGTTTTCATCTGATGTTTTTTAATTTTTTAGAAAAATGACGGTGAGGCATGAAACGATTGATTGCGATTTTTGTCATTCTATTTTCTGTGCTTGTTTTTTGCAGCAAAGAAGAAAAGAATACTCCTACCCAGCCAGGCCCTTCTTCAAATTTATCGTGGCTCAGCGTCTCAGGAAATAAAATTATCGATGAAAACGGCGAACAGGTTTTGCTCTACGGCGTCAATCGTTCCGGACTGGAATATGATAAAAATGGCAATCGCATGAGTCAGGGAGAATTCCAATACATCATTCAGGATTGGGGAGCAAAAATAATTCGTTTGCCTTTCAACGAAGACTGGGTTTTGAATGACGAAGCCTATTCTTCCAAACTGGATCAGGTCATTGATTGGATAAAAAGTTTGGGCGCCTACGTACTTTTAGATTTGCAATGGCAAAACACGCAGGTGAGAATTCCACCAATTCCGGACAGCGCTGCAATTGACATGTGGAAACAGTTAGCGGAGCGGTACAAAGATGAACCTGCTGTGTTGTATGACATCCACAACGAGGCTCACGATGTCGGAATTTCGCAATGGCGTGCACGAGCCAGCGAAATCATCGAAGCCATTCAGTCCGTCCATCACAGAGCGCTGATTTTGGTGTCCGGTCTGAACTGGGCTTCTGATATCAGCGAGTGGGCGAAAAATCCGTTGCCTTATTCGAATATTGTTTACAGTGTTCATGTCTATCCCTGGATGGGAAACAAAAATAGCTGGGGACAGAAATTTGGGAATTACTCCGAACAACTGCCCATGTTTGTTGGTGAATTTGGCGGCTATGCCGAGCATCTGGATTGGGGGAAAGAATTGATCACTTATCTTCGACAAAAGAAAATTGGCTGGACTGCCTGGAGCTGGGTCGATGATCCCCATCTCACGCAGGACGATCATGTGACGCCAACAGAATTCGGCGCGTTAGTTCGCAGCTATCTGCAGAGATATGCTTCACCGGAAGAGTACTCCAATCAGATTTTCGACGTACAGGTGCAATTCATTTCATCAGATCGGGCGACAATTTATTGGAAGACAAAATTAGAATCCGATTCTCGCGTACTCTATGGCCTGACCGAACAATACACAGATTCCGTGTATGCGCCAATTTTTCTCACGGTGCATACGATGAAATTGACAAATTTATTAGCTGACACAACTTATCACTTCAAAATTCAATCAACAGATGATCTTGGTTTTGTGACCGAAACTAACGATTCAACCTTTTCAACTTTGAAGCCGTAAATAATGAATTTTCGATGAAAAGAAAATCTTTTCTATTTTTCTTCTTTTTTAGTTACCTCGTTTTTGCTCACGGCGCAGGGATTGCCCGGGAGGAACATTTCGTCAATTTCTGGAGCGTCGGTACGCACGATGAAGCCGCGGTGATGCAGAAAATTGCCGACATTTTTTATCAACGAAGCGGCATTCGCGTGCACGTGCAACCTATTCCCTGGGGAAATTTTGCTACCAAATATTTGACTGCCATGGCTTCCGGAGATCCCCCGGACGCTGGCACCAGCAATTTGTCCGCGCCGCTGGACTACGGCAAAGTTGGCGGTGTGATCGATCTGGAAAAAGCTTATCCTGAGGCAATTTCTCGTTTGAAAGAAAAGATTTTTCCTGATATGTGGCCCACCTGCTATTTTCAGGGACATTTATTCGGAATCCCCTCCAATGCCACGGCGCTGGTTGGATTTTACCGAAAAGATATTTTCCAAAAACTTGGCTTACAGCCGCCAAAAACCTGGTCCGAGCTAATTCATGTATTGGATGTTCTGACGGCTCATCGCTATCAGTACGGATTCCTCTGGACGCGAAATGCGCACTGGGGAATCGGAACCTACATCTGGCCCTACGGAGAGCTGGTGTACGAAGAAAACGGCACAAAAGTGAATTGGACGTCTCCGAATTTCCTCAAAGGATACAGTTTTGCCATCAATCTGTGGAATTCCTACAATTTAATTTACGAAAAACCAGTGGAGCTGATGTCTCTGCGCGATCCGGAAAAGGCGCTGCCGTTATTTTTTGACTATGATTTGCGATACGGCGAAATCATCATTCGTTCGCCGCATTTGAAAGATAAATTTGGCTTTTTCCCTTTCCCTCAGGCTGACGATGGCGTCCCGGCCACGATAATGGGCGGCAGGACTCTGGTCATTTTTCGTGACGCGAAAAATCCTGATGATGCCATGAAATGGATTGAATTTCTCATGTCCGAAGAAGCGCAGCTCGCGCAATATCGCGCTCTGGCAAATTTAGGCGAGCGTTCACAAATGCTTCTGTCTGTGAATCAGGATTTCTGGAAAGAAGATCTGGGAATGCTGCCCGGGCATCAGGAATTATTCCACGAAGTTTATCAGCGACTGAAATCTTTTCCCGGCTATCCCTGGACAAAGGAGTCGGATCGGATTCTGGAACAGAGCTTTTACAAGGTGAGAGAGAAACTGGAAAATTATTTAAAAAAAGTAGCTGACGCCCAAAATTTGAGCGTTTTTGATTTGAAAGTTGCTTTTGCCAGAGGAGAGTTCAGGAAAGAAAAGGAAAATTTTCAAAAATTTCTTCAACAAACCTGCCGCGAGGTTCTGTCCGCTTCTGCTGCCATCGCGCAGAAAAAATTAGATCGGGAGCGAAGCGATTATTACAAATATTTTGGCAAACGTCTGGAAAAAATCATTCAATCCGGCGATGGCTGGGATATTCTGGATTATGCCAAGGCAATCGTTATCGGAATAATTGCCGTTTTTCTGGGATTCATTTTCGGTTCGCGGGATACAAGAAAATCATTCAATTCATACCTGTACATTGCACCGCCGGTGATTTCGGCACTTGTTTTCATTTTTATTCCCATTTTGGTATCGTTGTATTTGAGTTTCACAAAATACAATCCGGTGATCCCGCTGAGTCATGCGCACTGGGTGGGATTGGAAAATTATATTTTGATTTTGAAAAGCCCTGAGCTCTGGGGTAGCCTCGGCAGGTCTCTGTATTTTGCACTGCTCGTGTTGCCCATTCAGTTGTTCATTGCCGTTATTCTGGCAGCGTGTCTGGATAAAAATCTCATCCCTGACCGGCTGTACAAGTTTATGTATTTTTCGCCGTTGGTCACTTCTGTTGTTTCAGTGAGTTTGATCTGGTTTGCGCTTTACGCCGGGACAAATTACGGCTGGATTAATACCCTGCTTTTGAAACTGGAAATCGTTAAAGATCCGGTACGGTTCCTGAAGGACAAAGCCCTTTTCCTCAATAGTGTGATTGTGATGTCCATCTGGCAGGGGCTGGCGTTTGCGATTTTGATTTTCTTAGCCGGTTTGCAAAATGTGAACAAAGAACTTTACGAGGCATCCGCCATTGACGGCGCCGGGCCTCTTCGGCAATTTTTTTACATCAGTCTGCCAAATTTGAAACCACAGCTCACTTTTCTAGTCATCATGGGAACGATTGGCGCGATTCAGGTTTTTGAACAAATTTACATGCTCGGCGGCGGAGCCGGCGAGGCAGAGTCCAAATTTGGCCCTGATGATTCCGGCATGACCATTGTGCCTTTTCTTTATCGCAAAGGTTTTGAATATTTCAAAATGGGAGAGGCTTCTGCCATCGCCTATTTGCTGTTCATTTTGTTGTTTATTTTGACTTATTTGAATTTAAAATTAATCACCAGACGGGATTGAGCAATGTCTTTGATTTCAATGCAAAAATTAAGACGAAAACTGCCGCGGATTGCTCTATATGCATTTGTCATTTTTTTCGGGATTGTCATGGTTTTGCCCTTCTATTACATGATAATCACTTCCTTCAAGACTCTCGAAGATGTGACAAAAGTGCCCATCAGTTTACTGCTGGAAAATCCGACGCTGAAGCCGTATCAAGATTTGCTTGATGGATTGGCTTACGGTAGATTCATGCTGAACAGTTTGTTTGTTGCTGTCACAACCACGCTGGGCACGTTGTTTTTTTGCACTTTGGCGGGCTATGCCTTTGCCAAACATCAGTTTCGGCTGAAAAATTTCTTTTTCATGCTGCTGCTTTCCACCATGCTCATTCCCGGGTCGGTGCTGCTTGTTCCCGGATTTTTGCTGATGCGAGATTTCGGTTGGCTGAATACATTTCTGCCGCTCATCGTTCCCGGTCTGACGGGAGCGTTCGGCATTTTTCTGTCGCGGCAATTCATTCAGGAAATCCCGGACGCACTTATTGACGCCGCAAAAATCGACGGCGCGGGTGATTTTCGCGTGTACTGGCAAATTATCCTGCCCCTATCAAAACCGCTGCTGGCGACGCTGGCAATTCTAACTTTTCTTTACAACTGGAACAATTTTATCTCCCCGTTGATTTTCATCTTCGATGAATCAAAATATACCCTGCCTCTTGGTCTGTCATTGCTACAGGGACGCTACACCAATTGGGAAAATGTACAGATGGCAGGAGCCGCTTTGGCAATCGTTCCGGTGCTTTTTATTTTCTTTATTTTCCAGAAACAAATTGTCAAAAGTCTCTCTTCTTCGGGCTTGAAAGGCTAAAATTCCGAAAAATAAGCGTTGACCTCTTTTTTTTTTGAAGAAGACGAATAATTTGGTTTTGATTTGTGATTTGTTGTAACTTAAATAATTTCAGAATAATATGTGACTTTTAAACAAGGGCTATTTAGTGCCAATGTTACAGTGAAGTTAAAAATATTTAAAAAAATAAAAAAAATTCTTGACAATTTGAAATAAATTTTTATATTAGACTTAAGCGTTTTCGCAAACGATTAAGTAAATGTTCTTAGCAAAGTTCGCCGCTGTACTTACTGATAACGAAAAAAATAATTTCCCATCTTTCCGAAAAATATACAGTGGTACTGAATGAAAAGTAAAAAAAAGCCGGTGACTCTAAAAACGCTGGCGAAAATTCTTAACTTAACACCTGCGACGATTTCCAAAGCGTTGCGTGATAGTTCTGATATCTCGCTGAAAACGCGGGAACGAGTAAAACAAAAAGCAAAGGAACTTGGTTACCAACCGAATTTATTAGCGCGAAGTTTAATCAGACGTCGGAGCAACATCATCGGAGTCATTATTCCCAATCTCGCCCATTCATTTTTTGCTGAAGTCACCAGAGGTATTTCTGATCGCGCTCGTTCTTTGGGATATGAAGCGATTATCATGTTACACGATGAAAGTTCAATCATTGAAAGAAGAAATTTGGGGTTTTTATCATCTTTAAATGTGGATGGAATTTTAATTGCGGCAGTTCCCGGCGTGGAGAACAATACGGTTATCGAATCCATCGAAGATCGGGGTATTCCATTTGTTTGTTTCGACCGAGTCATTGACGGGAAAGACTTTTCTTCAGTAACAATCGACGATAAACAGGCTTCTTTTATTTTAATGGAAAAGTTGATCGAGCAGGGCTGTCGAAAAATTACCTTTTTGGGACCGACGCATGACTTGTTTGTCGCCAAGGGAAGATTTGAGGGCTATCAGGAGGCATTGAAAAAACACAATATTCCTTATGATCCCGAGTATGTCATCGAGTGCGGCATCAATATCGACGATGCTTATGTTCGCATGAAACGTTTGCTCAATAGCGGCCACCATTTTGACGCTGCAATTACTATCAGTGGGTTGCTGGCGTACGGAGCAGGAAAGGCAATTTTGGAAGCAGGGCTTTCCATCCCCGATGATGTAAAATTGGGTGAGTTTGGAGATAATAATATCGTTCATCGCCTGGGTGTGCCTTTCATTACTGTGGATCAAAAGCCTTATGAAATGGGTACAAAATCGGTGGAAATGATTGTCGATTTAGTTGAAACAGGGGAAAAAGAAGAGCCACCGAAACATGTATTTATTGATACAAAATTGGTTTGCCATCATATGAATAATTCATTTAATGGAGAATGTGAGTAACGAAATGTTCATTGATTCCTTTCTCAAATGATAGCATATTTTTAGAAGCAAAATAAATTTAAACAAGTTAAAAACTCCTTGACCGCAAATTTGAAATTTTAGAAGTTAATTACGATTGAGAGGTTTGTGTACGCGATTAAGGCTAAAATATGAAGAATTTATCGTGGAAAATTTAACTAATAAGTGGTCGCCAATGAGTCATTTCCTGAAGGGCAGCATAGCGATGAAAAGAAATATTTTTCGGGAATCAAAAAACGAACCCCGATGGCAGAATAAGCAAAGGAAAGATATTTTCCTGAAAAATCATCCTTTTTGTGCCATGAATTTTTTGGATTTCAAGAAACCAAATGGAGAAGCTTTTTGTTATGCACTATGTTTGTAAGATAGCTTCTCCATTTTTATTTTAGGAAGTTAGCAAGAATCAAAATAAAAACAAGAAGGAGGTGATGACATAAGGACGTGCTTACAATTTCCAGATTTGAATTGGCAGATAACAAACGAGGCGAAGGAGGTGATGAATCAAATTAGGATCAAATTGCTCTCTAAATCAAGAGAAAAGTTATGTAGTCAGTTACTGAATCCCATTTAATTTGGAGGACACATATGTCAATGAAAATTTTGCACAAAATGTCTATAGTGTGTACTATAGGCCTGGTGATGGTACTGTTATTCTCCGTGTCTGCGTTTGCCGGTCTCGGCAAAATAGCCGGCAAAATTACGGATGCGAAGACAGGAGATCCGCTGCCAGGTGCTCAGATTCAGATTGTAGGCACTGCAATGGGCGCTGCGGCAGATGAAAACGGAAGATATTTTATCTTGAATGTCCCTCCTGGCACCTATACTCTCAGCGTCAGTTTTATGGGTTATACCACTGAGAAGATTGAAAATGTCAAAGCGCAATTGGATGTGACTACACCTCTCGATGTACAGCTAAAAGAAACCGTTGTAGAGGGAGAAACGGTTACTGTCGTCGCGAAACGTCCGGCAGTGGATAAAACCATGACTGCAACGAAGATTACTTTTTCCGACGAGGTGGTTGATAATGTATTGCCAGTGAATACATTAAATGAGATCCTCGAAACTTCTGTGACGACACAGTCTATGCGTGGAGCGAACAAAACTGGTGTTGCTTACATGATCGATGGTGTAAACATCACTGATATTATGTCTTCTACGGGCGGCGGCACAGATGCGTACACAAACGTAATACGCAATACGAACCCAATGGGATCAAGCACTGGTGATTTTCAAGCAGAGTCCAGCGTTGATCCAAAAGGTCGCTCCTCAGCAATGGTTCAGACGACTGCTGAAATCACACAGAGTAGTGTTGCTGAAGCAAACGTCATTGCTGGTACATTTAACGCTGAGTATAGCGCCTCTGCTGGTGTGATTAACATTGCTTCTAAAAGCGGGGGAAAACAATATTCAGGCAAGTTGTTCGTGCGTTCAAGTTTAGGCGGCATAAAGCACAAAGGTCCTGATTGCTATAATGCTATTGTTTCGGGAAATGAAACAGCCGCTGATCTTTACAACGCGCATAAACAAAACTTAATCGCTAACGGGAATGATGATCTGGCTGCTTTAATGCAGTGGACGCCTGGTGCTTATGAATATGGCGACAAACCCCGTATGAATTCTGAATTTACATTTGGCGGGCCCATGACTGCAAAAGGCAATTTTTTCTTTGCCGGGAATTTCTTGAATGATCATGGCGCTTACCCGGGTCAATTTCAGAGAGAGCTTGGCCTGTCATTAAAGTTGAATTACGACTTGTCAGAATCCGACAGAGTTACCGCTTATGGAAAGTTGGATGACTGGGGCCAATTGTTTGGCTGGACTAACCGTTCCTATTCTTACGTATATCAATTCTGGCTTGAAGGACAGCCGGTATGGGACCGTTCCGGATTCGTCTCGTATCTGAAACATACCCATACATTTAATCCCTCCAGTTTTCTTGAAACAACACTTAGTTACGTTGGAAACGAGAAAACATGGGGATACAAACCGGTTGATGACAAGTTGCAATATGACAACTACGGTGATTGGATTATTTTGGATACTGCTGAAAAAGCGAATTATTACCTGAATGATCCGGCAACACGTATTTTTAACACATCTCCCGGAAACGATCCGAGCTATCAGGTATCCGGTTTCCAGAATCAGATTCGATTTGGGTTGGCAGGTTATCATTATGAAAATCTGAAAACCAGCACTCTTACATTTGCTTCAAACTACACAAATCAGGTGAGTTTTCATCATCAGTTGAAAACAGGTGTGGAATACAAACTGAACACTGTCGATGAATTTTCGCACAAATCGAGTGTCGGTTTCCCCGATCCGGCTTTCAAGTTTGAGACTGTTGATTACACCGTCAATCCTTGGTCATTTGGCACGTTTATCCAGGATAAGATCGAATATGAAGGCATTATCGTTAATCTCGGCCTGCGATTCGACGCTTACAACATGGATACAAAAGTGCTCGATAATTTCCTTGAACCGGTAAAATTCGACACTCTTGCTAATGGCCAGGCCATTATGGATTATGCTAACACCAAAAACAGCAAGACCCGCCAATACTTCAGTCCCCGTATTGGTATTTCTCATCCGATTACTGACAATGCCGCTATGCATTATAGCTGGGGTATTTACACCACACAACCGAATCTTGGTTACTGGTTGAGAAACTACAACTCATTCGCAAATGCATCTCTACCGGCAGTATGGAATTCCGATCCGGATCCCGAAAAAGCGACCGCGTACGAGATTGGCGTTAATGTTGCTTTGACGAACGATTTCGGCGTTGACGTGACTGCGTACTATCGTGATGTCAGAAATGGAAGCGCCACTGGCTGGAGCATTGGTCAGGATAAAAAGGCGACCGGAACTGATTTTTCGTTGTACACTTACTACAGTAATTGGGGTTACCGTGACAGCCGTGGTTTGGAACTCAATTTCTGGAAACGCCCGACTGCTGAAAGGTATTTTGGCGTATTCGGTCTTTCCGGAAATTTAAGCATATCTTATGCTTATGATAAAGCTTCAGCCAATGCTGGCAATATTAACCAGGATCCTGAATTTACTAATTCAATCAGTTACAAAAATAAGACGCCATACAACTGGGACGTTGTTGGTTTCTGGCCGACTTATGCACGCGGTTATAACGACTGGAAAGGCAAATTGTCACTATTGTGGGATTTCCCGTTTGACGTCAAAATGTCAACTATGGCGACTTACAGAAGCCCCTGGCGCTATAGACAACAAACCAATATTACAAACCAGCGCTACGAAAAAATGTTAAATGGAGAATATTTCTTTCAGCTCGACATGCGTCTGACCAAGTACATGACAGTTGCTGGAATCCGTGGCGGTTTATTTCTCGAGATCTTGAATGTATTTGATCGCGAAAATGTTCTGCACTTCGATAACTACGGAAACAGCAACCTTTATGAGACCGAAGGAAATCCCTATGGCATTTTAAATCGTCCGGTGGATCAGTACGGAAGTCCGTTGACCGGTATCGCGCGAGAGATGTACGTTGGCTTTGAGGTCTCTTTCTAATTTGAATTGATTAATAGAACAGACTTTCTCAATTAAGTTAAACTTAGGAGAAACGTAATGGTTAAAAAGAATTTATCAATCCTTATTATCATATTTCTCATAGGTCTGAGTACATCTGTATTTGCGACAGACTGGCCGGGCGTCGGTACAATCTGTTGCGGTGACCTATGGGAAAGCTTTATGCCGAGTTCCGTGGGCAAATACTACGGTGAGTCGCAGACCAACGTCTTGAAAAATCGACATCTTATCCGCGTTGGGAACTATGCCAGGCAGTGGACGGCGCCGGTTTTCTACTACCCGGCTGGCGATATTTTTACACTGACCTGGAATTCAAGTATTTTTATGACAGAATACAGCCCCACAGAACCAATCGGCGCTTACCGCAAGTCCGTTGCCAGTGATACTGTCAACTATCCGTATTACTGTGACGCATTCTGGATGGAAAGCATGGGCAATACTGACAAGACTCCCACTACAAACGGTAGTGTCCATGGCGGAGCTCCCTGGTCAGATGATACGCGTTTGCAGCAAGTTTACGAATTTTTCATGCCGACGAATATCGGTGTGGACGTAAAAGGCCGTATTCGCGGTTTTAGCTACAATGAAGCCAATATGAATGATTTCATCGCTATGGAATTTGAATTAACAAACACCGGCGTTCAAGATAATGATTGTGATGGAACAGTCGATCGCACAAA
The DNA here is from genome assembly GCA_013152715.1 of Calditrichota bacterium. Taxonomy (NCBI): domain Bacteria; kingdom Pseudomonadati; phylum Calditrichota; species Calditrichota bacterium. Next base: position 13,087 of record JAADFU010000014.1, on the reverse strand, counting down.
TCATAAGATTGAAGCGCTTTCCATGCTTATTGATGATGGAACATTCGGAAGTATGGCTCTGAGTCAACGCGGCACGCGTTGGCATGGTTGGTGGCCACCGTCAAGACTTTCCGGTTATGACGGCAGTCCTGATCTTGAAGGAAATCCCTGGGATGTGCCATTTTGCTGGGCAACAGGCATCCAAGAGAGCGACATCGATCCTACCACTCGCTGGGTAGAAGACGGAAAGAGAAAAGTCAGCTATCGCGATTCCAGAGGCGTTTTTTCTGATATCTGGAATGGGCAACATTTCATCGCTGTCAAAGAGGGTGGAATGGATGCTGGATCTTCTGCACCTGACAAAAAAACTATTTATGGCAGTGATCCCATTGGTAAGGGCAGCCAAAGAGGCTGGTATGTCACTCGCAACAGAACAAAAATTGGCGAACCCTATGGTCACTTTGTGATGGCTACTGGTGTTTTCTATGAAGAGGGCGGAAAAAGCGAAGACCCGGCTCTTTTTGTCGGAAAATCATTGAAACCAGATCCGAACTATTTTGATACGTCACAGCCTTACACTGTTGGCGATCCTGTTTCATTTGCCAGTTTGCCGATAAAAGGCGGACAGCCATTGGGTGATTTAAAGTACACGAATTTCTGGTACCAGAACTGGGAAAAGAATTATCCTGGCACACCAAGCCCGGGAATTCCTGAAGAAGATCAGTGGACGGCCGGAGGCACGCCGAAAACCGGTTATAATTTTGGTTCCGGAGCCTCTGTTGGTGTTGGTCCTTTCTCACTTGAAGTCGGAGAAACCATCACCATCGTAGCCATTGAATACGGCGGCTATCGCTTGAAAGGCGTCAGAAATGCAGTGGCAGCGGCTCGTTTCGCTTATGAAAATGACTGGAATGTTCCCACACCTCCGCCAATGCCGGACATGAATGTTATGGCCACTGAGTACGAAGAGCCGAGCGGCTTAACGGTGAAACCGAGAATCGTATGGGACGACCGCGCGGAAACTGCGGCCGATTTTGCAGGATACAAAATTTACCGCGTTACTGCTTACCCAAAATATCTGACATCTCAATTTGGAACGCGATTCCTGGATTTGTATCAACATCAGGGAGCGGAAGATATCGGCGCGACGGACGCAGAATTGGAAGCCAAATACTGTCAGCCCATTAACCCGAACAATAGCCCACCGGCTGGCTATGATCTCGAATGGTCACCTGGCACACACGGACCCTGGAAAATAATGGCTTACATTCCCAAATCAGACCTTGGTAACTATACTAATACCGGCGACGATGCTGGCACCTATGCTTATGAATGGATCGATGAATCCAGCGAGGCGCGATTCGGTTATACTTTCTGGTATTATGTGGCAGCTTTTGACAACGAAAGCGGCAAGATTGCTAATACTTCTTTTACCAGTCTTGAAAGTGGTAAAGAGAATTTCAACGGTCGTGATGGCGAATGGCAAGGAACTTACCCGTGGGCAACCGCTGCTACTGGTTATCCGACAGACGCCGCAGGAATGAAAGCAATGGGATCGCCGTTTGTCTTGAACCTGCCGCGTGCCGATGCAGCAGATCTTATTAGCGGGAAAAAAGAGATCGCCGTTAAACCAAATCCGTACAAAATTCAGGCGCCACACGATGTTGGTTTAGAACATAAGGTGGTATTTTACAATTTGCCGATGAATACAAAAATTACCATTTTGGACCTTTCCGGCCAAATTATGGATGTAATCGAATACTACGGCTTGGATCCGCAGAATGGTACGGTATTTTGGGATATGTTCACCAAAGATGGTCCTGAAGTGCAAAGCGGTCTGTATATTTGGGTTGCGGAATATCCTGGCGGCCAACAAACTGGCTACCTGGCAATTATGCGCTAATTAGCGACTTAAACCTTGAATCTTCAAAATTAGGAGAATATGTTTATGAGACATAAAATAATCTCCACGCTACTCATCTTGACGCTGATCATAGTTGTGGGTAGCGGGTTTGGACAAGAGATGAAAAAAACTGGTTCGTCAGGTGCCTCAATTCTGAAAGTTGCGGTTGGCGCAAAAGCAACTGCTTTAGCCAGCGCAATGACAACGGTACAGGGCGATGTCAATCAATTGTTTTGGAACCCGGCAGGTATTGTACTGAGTGCTGGGGAAACTCAAGTGACATTCTCTTACAACGACTGGATTGCCGGCTTGAACCATAACGCTTTTGCAGTGGGTCATTCGTTCGGTAATTGGGGTACTTTTGCACTTGGCGGCATGATGTCAGGCGTAAGCGGCATTACAGCAAACCGTGACATCCAGCCGGGGCTGGAAGGCGTTGATTACGTGACTTCTGCTACATTCGACTACAATGCAAACTTTTTTGCATTGAGTTGGGCGCGTAATTTTACCGACAAACTGGCTTTGGGCGCAACTGCGAAGTACTACAGTGAAACTATTGACGGCGTCGGAGTCGGCGCATTTGCCATGGACTTTGGAGCAATTTACAAAGTTGGCTTCAGAGACCTGACAATTGGCGCCAGAATCCAGAATCTGGGACAGGATTATGAATATTATTATGTCCCGGTCAACCTACCGCTGGTCTTTAGCTTTGGAGCGTCGTACAGCTTCATCAATTCTGACCTGTTTGGTCTCAAAGGCTATCTGGATGCGACCAAACCTCTGGATAGCGACCAGATGGTTCTCGGTGGTATTGAAGCTCATCTGTACAAGAAATTGTATGTGCGCAGCGGATATAAATTTAACTTTCAGAGTGTCAAGGATGAATATCTGAATCGTGATGTTTATTATCCGACTGAAGCGACAACGCGTCCTTCGTGGTTGAGCAAACAAAGCTACAATCGTACAGATGAAGGAATGTCCATTGGCGCCGGTTTGGAGATTCCTTATGGTGATTATCGCCTGGTCGTCGATTATACCTGGACATCATTCAGCGTTCTTGATGACGTCAATCGATTCTCACTGACTTTCAAATTCTAATGGCTGAAAGTTTCGCCATCAGTCATTGAGTCATTTTAATTAAGGGGACTCTTGAGGAGTAACTCGGAGTCCCCGATTTTTTCATTTGCGTAATGATAAAATTAAAGGATTTAGGATTATAATGTTGAAAAGCAGAACAAGATTTTTTATTTTCAGTATTTGGGCAATATCCCTCTTTTTATTATGGGGATGCAGTAATGTGCCATCACACAAATTAGAAGTCGCTCCTTTTGCTTTGAATATAAAAAATGTTGAGCCCGAACATTATTTCAAGAGAGTCACTGATCTCAAAATTACTCAAGATAATGGGTTCGTTGTCGTGGACATTGACGGTCCCGGAGTATTGAGATTTGATTCTGATGGAAATTTCATCAATAATATCGCCGGCTACGGCAGCGGAAATTATGAAGCCCTTTGTTCGGCGACGCCGGTTGACAGCTTAATTGCGATTAACACGTTTGGTCTCATCGAGTTTTTTACGGATAAAGGCAGACCGGTAAAGCGTTATTTCATGCGCGGCAGAGGCGATGTTTTTTTCGCTTCAAACGGCGATTACGTTATCAATCGTATGTATGATTCTTTTCGATTTGGCCATTGCCTGGAAACTTATGATGCCAGGGGCAAGCTAATTAAACAATTTCGCTCGCCAAGAGCTTCAGGGGAAAAAGATGGCATATTAGATTTTGCGTTCAGCGGTATCGCTGATAATAATAAAATTTTCTACCTGCCCGCAGTTGTTGACAGCGGATTTATTTATGATTTGAATGGCAATCTGATTTTAGCAAAAAAGATAAAATCAAAATTAAAACCATACAAGCTGAAAAATGGCAAACAGGGACCTCTCATTGAAGATGCTTTTGTGAGCGACGAGGGAATTTTTGTCGTGAGAGTAAATAAAAAAATGAGCAAAGAAGAAATTGTTTATTTTGATCTTATCGAGCAATATGATTTTAATTTTGAGCTTGTTGCTTCTTTTCATTTAGCGGACCCGCTGACCATGAGCACGCCAACGGATCCCTATTCCCCGTGGTATCATAAATTTTGCTATAAAAATAGCATGTTCTATTTCATTATTTCTCATCCTTATGAACAATTCATTGCATTTAAAGTAAAAAAATAAGTAGGAAAATAATTTAGAGGACAGAAATAGTGAAAAGAAATAGCTTGACGCGAAAAGTTATTTTTTATGTTGTGGCAGTTTTGTCGCCGTTTATTCTCTGGTTAAGTATTGAATTTGTTGCTAACGCTATTACGCATCGGTTTGATCCTTTGAAGGTTGACCGAAAAAAAGGCACGCTGTATTTGAATCAGGATTATTTCACTGATTTCTTTTTATTTGATTTAGACCAGTTTTGGAATACTTCTTCATCAAATCGCGCTATTCATCGGGAAAAAGGCAACCGTTTCAGAATTATTACACTTGGTGGATCGACTACCGCAGGCTATCCCTATAATACACTACCGCAATATAAATGTCCGGCCTCCTTTCCCAATTATTTGCGCGCGATTTTGCAGTACAATAAAAACCTTCCGGAAATTGAGATGTTGAATCTGGGAAGCAATGCTTTCAACAGCCTTTCGGTTCTGAAGGTATTTAATGACATCAAAAAATACGATCCTGATCTGGTGATTGTTTATTCCGGCCACAATGAGTATTTCGGACCCAATGAGTTTGCACTCTCAAAATCGGCGAATAAGATCTTTTCGTCAAAATTCTTTTTCAATGGTTTTTTGAATTTGCGGCAAACTTATCTATATCAGGGCATGCGTTGGATTTTGAAAAAAATTATGAAGCGGGGAGAAGTCGAATACAAAGATTATGCGAAATGGAGTCTGCAGAATACTATTTCTCCCGATGATGATTACAATCAGCTTGTTCAGGAAAATTACGAAAGAAATCTTACAGAATTGGCCAAAATGGCAAAAGATGCCGGAATCAAGTTGGTTTTGTGCACGCCCATTTCAAATGTGACTTTTCCGCCGTTTTTCAGCCAATTTTCAAAATCGCTCGATTCAACAACGCAGGCGCTTTGGGACACGCTTCAAGCTCAAGCCGGCGAACTGTTTGATCAGGGACAATTTGATGATGCTCTCTCTGTTTGGAAGAGGCTCTATGAAATTGACTCGACCAATGCAAATGTTCATTATTATACCGGAATGAATTATGCAAAGCTGAAAGAATACAAAATTGCTGATTTAGCCTTGGAACGCGCGACGGATCTCGATGCGCTGCCTTTTCGGGCAAAATCATTCATCAGAAATATTTGTCGTAAAGTGGCAAAACGCGAAGATGTCATTTTGGCAGATACCGATTTTTTCTTTCGCCAGCTTTCGCAAAAATATTATCCTGAGCCTTCTCTGCTTTTGGATCATGTTCATCCAACTGAACCGGGTTATTATTACCTGGCGCTTTTTTTGGCGCGGACGCTGATTGACAATAATGTGTTTCCCGGAGTGAGGCAAATCAAGTTTCCGACTTTGGAACAAACGCGCGAAGCGTTGGGTATTTATGATTTTGTCGCGTACAAAGTCGAATTTGATTTCACAAAGGATAGTTATTTGAGTGACCTGGGAAAAATAAATCCGGCAATTGCGGCGCTGCTCTTAAGAATACGGGAAGAGTCCATTACTCGTGCAAAAAAAATCGGGCAAGAGTTAATGAAAGAAGATTACGACGCTGCTAAAAAGAAGGAATGAAAATTAACATGATTCGTTTTTTAATATATTTACTGTTTTTTTTGTCAGGCGCGGCGGGCCTGATTTATCAGTTAATCTGGGTGAGAAAGCTCATTCTGGTTTTTGGGAATACGACCTACGCCACCAGTAGCATTTTGACTGCTTTTATGGGCGGCTTGGCTCTCGGAAGTTATTTGTTCGGAAAATACGCGGACCGCATCAAAAAACCCTTGAAGGCGTACGGCTATCTCGAAGCCGGCATTGGCATTTCTGCGATTGGCATTCTTTTTCTCTTTTTGCCAATATCAGATTCGCTCTATATTTGGGCATTTAACACATTTGGCAACCAGGCGATAATTTTCAATTCAATCAGATTTTTGTTTGCCATCATTATTTTGATTATTCCCACGACGCTCATGGGTGGGACGTTGCCTATTATTAGCAAGTATTTTATTGCAAATTCCGAAGATTTTGGCAAAAGGCTGAGCCGTCTTTATGGGTTTAATACGCTCGGCGCTGTTGTTGGCGCCTTTTTTACTGGTTTTTTTTTAATTCGATGGCTTGGCGTCACATCTTCTTTTTGGATCGCCATATTTATTAATCTGTGTGTGGCGGGAGCCGCTTTGTTGCTTAGCGCTCAAAAAACGAAAACAGTTCAGAGCGCCAAACAGCAAGCGAAATCAGGGAAGAAAACGTCAACTGCGGAAGCTCGTAATCAAAAAATAAGCAGCTATTCATCGGCTGCCACAAAAATTATCATCTCGCTGTTCGCCCTTTCCGGATTTGCCGCGTTAGCCTACGAAGTAATCTGGACGCGCGCGCTCATATTTTTTGTCAGCTCCACAACCTATTCTTTCACGATTATTTTAGTTACGTTTCTGGTGGGAATTTCTCTGGGAAGCCTGATTGTTTCCAAATGGATTGATCGGATGAAACATCTCGCACTGTGGTTTGCTTTGTTTGAGGTCGTTATCGCATTTTTTGCCATCCTGTCAATCCCCCTGTTTATGAATTTAAATTCATTCCAGATTTTTATATTGGGGATGATTAATAGCAATAATTGGACTCAGGTTTCCGTTTTGCTCTTTTTGTCGGCTTCTTTTATTCTGCTAATTCCAACGATTTGCATGGGCGCTGTGTTTCCCATTGTCAACCGTATTTATGTTGAAAATGTAAAAACCCTCGGAAAAGGCGTCGGCAACGTTTACATGGCAAATACCGTGGGAGCAATTTTGGGCTCCTTCCTTTCGGGATTTGTGATTTTACCTTTGATAGGCCTGAATGGAAGCATTTTATTCCTGGCATTGGTCAATTTTGCGATTGGATTGAGCGCAATTTTTATTGAAAAAGATTTCAAAACCTCGCGGAACCGATATCTGGCATTCGTCACAATTTCAACTTTATTGTTTGTGGTGATTAGCCTGATGAGCTTTACGTCAAAACCGTTGTTTTTAAAAACAGCCGGATTTCAGAATACGCGGCTGCTGTATCAAAATGACACCGCCTCGGCAACCATTAGTGTGCTTGAGAAAAAGGATCAGATTAATATCTGGGGGAAAAATGTCAGATATTTAAATGTAAACGGGCACAACACCGCGCATACTACTTTTTCAGACATGGTCATTCATAAAATGCTGGCTCATCTTCCCATGCTGCTCCATCCTGCTCCTGAAAAGGCACTGGTCATTGGGTTCGGGTTTGGAAATACCTGCCAGTCATTTTTGCAGTATGATATGATTAAACGCGTGGATTGCGTTGAATTAGTCGCTGATGAAAAAGTTACCGCTCGCTATTTTCAAACGCACAACAAAGGCGTGTTTGATGATCCGAGATTCAAGTTTATTGTTAATGACGGCCGCAATTATGTATTGGCGACAAAGAAAAAATATGATATTATTTCTGTCAATTCCGTTGACCCCAAATTCAGCCCGACATTGTACACTGAAGAATTTTACAAACTTTGTTACAAAAAACTTAATGAAAACGGTCAATTGGTTGCCTGGCTGCCGATTTACGGCATGAATTTGGAAGAAATTCAGGCGTTGACACAAAGTTTTATCAAAGTATTTCCAAATTCCAACCTCTGGTACAATAACCCGGAACACTTATTATTACTAGGGTTCAAAGGGGTCTATCCGTTTGATATTAAAACAATTTCCGAACGCATGAATCTGCCAAATGTTAAGAGCAGTTTGGCTGAGATCCATCTGGACAATGTGTATTCCTTCTTGTCCACTTTTTATTGCGGAAAAAGAATGCTGGAAAAATTTTCGGACGATGCGCCGAGCCATAGCGATAATTACCCGCTGGTGGAGTTCAGCCAGGTTCCAACCAAAGAGATGATTCCTCAAGTTTATGAAAAACTGGCTGAAAGTCGAGAAAGTATTCTTCCCTATTGCGTTGGTTTCGGCTCACTGGGAGATGCGGAGTCCGTTCGGGCAAAACTCGCCGATTTCGAGAAACAAGCCAAAAATATGATGACAGCGCTTTTCACTTACCGTTTGTACGGACAAAATCCGGCGTACAAAGAAGTTGCGGACAAAGCGATTGAAAAGATGAGAAAATCAATTGATAAAGAAGAAGAAAATACTTTTAACTTGGTTTCATTCGTCGATCTGGTGAATCACGAAGATTTGACCAGAGATAAAAAATACTTCGCGCGTGTACTAAAAACGGCGCCTGAATTTGCCAAAGCCTATGTTTTCATGGGATTGGAAGCAGTTGCACACGCTGACTGGCCGCGCGCGCTGGAGTTTTACGAAAAGGCGCTGGAAATTAACAGCAACTATCCGACGGCGCTCATGAGCCAGAGTTTTGTTTTTATCAAAACGCAAAAGTGGGAAAAAGCCAGGGAGAGTTTAACCAGAGTCATCGAATTGGAGCCGGAAAATCCATTTGCCCATTCGAGTATTTCGCAAGTCTATTATATGATGCATGATTATTCGGCGGCGATTTTGCACGCCAAAATGGCGATTGAGAATTTTCCGATAGATGCCAATTTATATTTCAATCTGGGAATGATGTACCAAAAAAACAAGCAGATTCCGGAGGCAATCGCAGCATTCGAAGAAGGAATAAAAATCGATCCTTACGACAGTCGGGCGATAAAAAAACTGGATGAATTGAAAAAGATGAAATAAATTTCGGGCTTTGTTTGCCTGGCGCAGATGAAAAGAATTTGCGCCGGAAGCATCATTTTGGCGTAGAAAAAATACCAAAAGAATTCTGAAAGAAAGACAATTCAATTAGTGAATTTTCAATAAAATCAAGGTATAGTGGCAATATTGAGGAAAAAAATGAATAATTACCGGCAATATGTTTATTTTGAAAAAATAATGAAAGTAATGCTGATTTTAGTTGTATTTTTGACAGCGATAATTCCGGGTGCGGCGTTTCCGCAAGGAAAGAAATTCGATTTCAAAACAGATTTTGCTCGTTTCAAAACGCAAGGGGGCGACGTTTATGTGGAAATTTATTACTCTTTTTTGCGCGAAGGTTTGACCTACCGGAGCACGAAAGATGGTTTCCAGGCTGGTTGTTTGCTGCAGACTTACATTCAAAAAGGCGGCAAAGCGATGCGAGTCGATAGTTTGGTGATAACTGATTTTATTCAATCGTTGACTGAAATTTCCGCAACGCAAAAATTTACCGAGCAGACAAATATTCGGCTGAATCCGGGCGAATACACACTGTTCTCTCGATTGACTGATCTTGTTTCGAAAAAGTCGGTTGTGGACTCCCAATCGCTAAAGTTGGCGCCTTTCAGCGCAGAAAATTTGACGATGAGCGATGTTCAATTGGCATCTCGCATCACTTCACAGCCGAAAGCGGAGAATAAATTTGATAAATGCGGACTGCGCATCATGCCGAATGCTTCGTTAGCGTATGGCACCGGCTTTTCAAAATTGTTTTATTATGCGGAAATTTATAATTTGAAATTTCAGCCGGATAAAAAAGAATCAACTTTCCGCACCACCTATTTTATCAAAGACCCAAATGAAAATATTGTGAAACAGGTAGAAGGTTCAGTTCGACAAAAGCCGGGATCTTCCGCTGTCATTCATGGATCATTTGATTTGACCGGTCTAATTAGCGGTTTTTACACATTTTACATCGAAGTAATCGATGACGCTGACGGCGGCAAAGCAGTTTCAAAAAAGAATTTTTCCATTTACAAGCCGGAAGATTTTATTGTAAAAACAGCACCGAAGCCGATTCAAAAAAATCAGGTAAGTATTAATGAATTCAAAGACATGGATGAAAAATCACTCGATGTTTATTTTGAAAAAATAAAATATATCGCGTTAAAAGATGAGAAAAAAATATTCAAAAAGCTTGATCGAAACGGAAAAATTAATTTTCTTAACGAGTTTTGGGCACGCCGCGATCCAGAACCTCGAACAAAAATAAACGAAAGAAAAGCGCAATATCTCCGACTATTGCATTACGCAGAACAGAAATTTACCATTGGCCAAAAAGCCGGTTGGAAGACGGACAGAGGTCGGGTTTTGTTGGTTTACGGTAAACCCGATGAGGTTGAGAGATTCCCGGCAGATAATTCCCATAAAGCCTATCAAATTTGGCACTACTATAATTTGTTGGGAGGCGTTAATTTTTATTTTGTGGATTTCCGCCAAATTGGCGACTACATGTTAGTTCATTCGACTCATCCGGATGAAGTTCAGCAGGAAGATTGGCGCGATATGTACGCTCGACTGAAATGATTTATTTCGTTTTTGTCGGGGCGCGCTGACAAATTTCCACGGCGACAAAATTGAAAATATGTAAAACAGAAAAGAAGATGAACCGCTCTGTAAATCGTGAGCGAGGATCGACCTGCGCTACACTTTGAGGATGCTCATATTTTTCTCCTGAAAATAAAAGCCGCTCCTCGAAATATTCTTGATTAGAAATCGTCGTTCCTCCTCCTTAAAAAATGCGTTCTGTATTTTTTCAAATACCCAAATAAAATAGCTGCAAAAATCGGAGTGGTACAGCAAGGAAAATGAAGCATAAAGATTAGAGGAGATTTGAAATGCACATTTGGGGTTTGCACATATTAGATTTGGCGATCGTTATTGCGTACGTCGGCGTGGTTATCTGGCTGGGAAAACGCGTGTCAAACCAGACCAAGGATACGGAAGATTTTTTCCTCGCCGGAAGAAAATTAGGTAAATTTTATCAGCTTTTTTTGAATTTTGGTTGCTCCACGAACGCGGATCAGGCAGTTGCCGTTTCCCGGGAAATTTACCGTCAGGGAATCGGCGGCATGTGGATTCAATTCTTAGTGCTGTTCTTGACGCCGTTTTACTGGTTTACCACGCTGTTTTTTCGCCGCGTACGGTTGACCACAATTGGAGATTATTTTACGGAGCGATTCAGAAGCAAATTTCTCGGCGGAAGCTACGCCATCTTTGTGCTGCTGCTTTCTCTCATCGGCGGCGGAATTGGCTACATGGTTGCCGCAAAAACGATGATGGCAATGACTCCAAAAACAATCGAACAATGTTCCGTTGAAGAGCGTCGCAGTATCGAAGAATTTCAGGAATTCAAAACGTTGAAGCAAGAATTGGATCAGAACGATGCGCTGTCAGTGGAAAAGCGGGCGCGGTATGAAGAACTGGTGGAAAAGAATAAAAAAGGCGAGCTTCACTCGTTTATTTCTCACACAAATCAATACTGGTTTTACTTCATTTACGCGCTCATCGTGGGAATTTACACCATGTTAGGGGGATTCCGCGCCGCCGCGATCACTGACGCCATTCAGGGGGTGTTGATTCTGATTTTCTCATTATTGCTCATCCCCATTGGGCTGGTCAAAATTGGCGGTTTTGCCGGATTGCACGCTTCGGTTCCGAATTACATGTTTGAGTTGTTCGGATCGGCAACGATGAGTGAGTACGCTTGGTACACCATTGTCGCCATGGTGCTGGCAAATCTGGTGTCCATAGTCGCCGTCGCCACCGGAATGCAGACCGCGGGTTCTGCGACAAATGAAATGACAGCGCGGGTCGGGATGATTGGCGGGATGTTTGGGAAAAGACTAATTATGCTTTTCTGGGCGTTGGCAGGATTGCTTGCCATCGGACTTTACAGCGGCAAACTCAGCGACCCTGATTTGATCTGGGGTTACATGTCGAAAGACTTGCTCGTCCCCGGAGCGATCGGATTGATGTTAGTGGGGATTTTGGCCGCGAATATGTCCAGCCTTGATGCCGGGGCAGTGTCCTATTCTGCTTTGTTTATCCGCAATATTTACAAGCCATTAGTGCCAAATAAATCTGAAGCGCATTACCTTTTTGTGGGACGAATTACCATTGGCGTCACTCTTTTGGGTGGCATCGTCGTTGCCATGATGGTTGACAATTTGCTGGAATTGTTCAAATATATCATTTCCATCCCGGCTATTTTCGGCGCGTCGATCTGGCTTGGTTTCATCTGGCGACGCCTGACAAGATGGGCGGTAATTTTACAGGTTTTCATCACGTTGATGATTTATGCCGTCATTCCCAATTTGTTTCAGGGGATGGATTCTGTCAGATACAATCCGAAATATTTGCAAGAAACAAATCCGCGCGTGGTGACCATTACGACCGACGCGCTTAAAGAGGATGTCGAACAGAATTTTGCGCAAGATATTGGCGAAAAGATTCAAAAAGAGCACACGATTCCGCCGGTCGGGATTTTCTTTGAAAAAGTCGCTCGCGTCAATCCCGAAGATCCCAATTCGCAAAAAATGGGAATAGGCCGCTTCAACGCAGAAATCTGGGTTTTGAGTTGGTTCGGCATAGATTTTTCCAGTTTCACCAAACCGCAACTGGTAGCGATGCGCTTTTTATTTGACGCACTGTTCCCATTTGTGCTACTGTTTTTGTTTTCGTACATGACACCGATGGTTCCCAAAAAAGACCTGGATCGATTCTTCGCAAAAATTCACACGCCGGTCGGCGCAACTCCTGAAGAAGAAGAAAAAGCTTTGCAGGACGCATACGAGCATCCGGAGAAATATGAAAAAAATAAAATTGTTCCTGGTTCTCATTGGGAAATTCTAAAACCGTCAAAAATGGACTACATCGGCTTTGGCGGGAGTTGGCTTATCGTCGGTGTGATTATTCTCTTGTTGTGGTTGATGGTGAATATTAAGTGATTTTTATTGACCACGAAATCGGCAGGACGCAAAGAAAAAATAGTTTTTTAAACCTGGAGTCGTTGCGACTTCGAGGCGAAGAAAGAGGGAAATCATTGTGAGGTGCATGTGATAAAAATTGAGACTGGCAGACGAGAATTTGATGAATTTTATCCGAAAATAAAATCGTTCCTTGAAAAAGATACACTGGATCTGGTCATTGATGGAAAAAAAATCCGCGGCTACCGCAGTCCCGATTCCCGGGCGATCTGGATTCGCGACCATTCTGACATGTTTCGCGGTTT
>JAADFU010000013.1 GCA_013152715.1 Calditrichota bacterium | reverse complement strand
GAACCACTGGTTGCCGATGAAAATGTCGAAGGATATGTATCGATTAATCAATCGGTTATGGGGTTCGATGCCGACTTTGTTCTCCGTGTGAAAGGCGACAGTATGATCGGCGCCAATATTTTTCCGGGAGATTACATTTTCGTCAATCAAACGCAGCAGCCGCAGAACGGAGATATCATTGTCGCGTTGCTGGATACCGAGGCGACGGTCAAATATTTTTTCGATGAAAAAACATTTATTCGTTTGCAGCCGGCGAATGATGACTATCCGCCGATTAAAATTGGCAAAAATGACCTTTATTTTAAAACAATCGGAATTGTTCAGGCTGTGGTTCATCGAATACAACCGGCGGGTACAAAAATACCCTTCCAAGGAGGTTCACATGAAAAGACAAACGAAAAATCTTGATGATTGGATTAAAGCCTGGCAGACTTCGTCAGACCTGGAATCGCTGAGAAACGACCTGGAGCATATCGACAAGGTTTACGAAAATGTCAGGCAGGAATTGGGCAGAGTGCTCATGTCGGCAGAAATGCTGGAAATTCAGGAAATTCTGGAAAACCGCATCGAAGAACTTTCCGATAAAGTCGCGGCTTAAAAGTTTTATTCAAAATAGACTTCTTATTTTCATTTCTTTCCTGGCTCTAATAGTAGTGATGTGCAACCACTGAAGCTCCCGGACTCCCACCCGGGAGCTTTGCTTTTTTTAACCACGAAAATACCACGGCACGAAAATATTTTTTTTGAAAGGGGAAAAGGGTATTGCCTTCAGCTTAAAGGAAAAATTGGTTTCCGCATTGTCAATTGACAATGTTCATTCGTATTGGTTCCTTAAAACTGACGGTTTTGTGCTTTCGTATCTTGATGGTAAATAAAAAAAACCATGCGAAAATTAACATTCATCTCCGCATGGTTTTATTCATTAAAATCAGATTGTTACGCTAACTCTTCTTTACTTTCTTCGGCAAGTCCTCGACCCATTTAAGCACGCGATCAAAAGTGCCCTTGCTGACTTCATAGACCAAACCGTCATATTGCACATTCATGTAATAGCCCTTGCCTTTTTCGTATTCCTTGCCAAAAACGACATTTTGCTGCGCCGCGCTGCCTTTTTCTTTGAACACAACGGCATTGCGCGCCCGCAGAAAGCCGTATTTGACATTTTTATTGTAGTCGGCAAGGCTGTTGCCCACGCGGTCCACGACTTTGCTCGCGCGAATGCTGGTAACGTCATTCAGAAAACGAGTGACCGCGTTCTTGTCTAAATCTATTTCTTTTTTGCCCTTCACCAGTACCCAGGCATCTTCTTTCTTGGTCGTTTTAGTCGAGTCTTTCTGCACTTCCACTTCGCGCTCCACTTTTTTCACGACCATCTGTTTTCCGTTTTTGACCAGAGCGATCAGCTCCAATTTGCTTTTATCTCGCTTGACGGCTTGTAAGTCCACAAAAGAATTATCTTTTAGTACCGTCAGCGTATCGATATCGCCATAAATGCCAAGATTGGTGAGGATATTTTTATCGACAAAATAGACTTTATTTTTGTCGGAGAAACGCACAAATCCGGTGTTGTAGTCTCCGCTCCTTTTCCCGAAAATCAGATTTGCCAACGGCTTTCCGCCTTCATCTTTAAGGATGACGTGAATTCCTTGCTCGTCGGTAATTTTGTACGTTTCCAGATGTTTCGGATCGGACGAGCGCACTTTTCCCGTCATTTCCAGCAAATTGTCCAGCAGACGGTTTATTGTGCCCTCCTGAGCTTTGCAATTATACTTTGTCACCAAATGCCAGACATCGTCCACTTTTTTCAATTCGATCCGGATCGGCTTGTCTTTTGAAGACTCTTTGTAAATTTCGATGCCTCTGACATCATCCTTGGCAACGCCAAAAATAATCGTTTGCACCAACTCATCCACATTCACGCTTGCGTGTCTGGGTTGAGTTATCAGGGCAATGATTAGCAGCAGAACAAATGCTCCTGCCAGATAGTACAAATGTTCTCGTTTCATTCGTCTATCCCTCTTTATTTTAATCAGATTCAATCAAATTTAACTTTCCGGTTTGCGATCACTGAATTTATTTTTTAGCTTTGCGACGGATATTGATCACAATTCCCAGCGCGATGAAAATCAACGGCGGGAACCAGACGACAAACAATTTTGCCACCGCCTTTCCCATGCTGCTGGTTGCTTCAATGCGCCGCGTCACAATATTTTTGGAGCGAATATTGATTAACTCGTCGCCCAGAGTAAGCGCGTCCACGCAATTCAGAAGCAAAGCCTTGTGTCCCATGACAGCGCCCAAAACATCATTTTTGAACATATTGGAACAGCCTGTGGCAATAATTTTGTTTTCTTTGGCCTCGCCAGTGATTTCGGACGGCAAGCTATCCGGTTCAGCCTCTCCCTTGTCCTCGCTGCCCGGTTGTTTTCTCCATTTGGGAATAATTCCGCCGGCATATTTGGATTTAAATTTTCCTTCCACTAAAATTCCCAGCGGCTGATGGCGCAGCACATCCTCTTCCGAAGGCGGCGTTTCGTCGATGGCGCCATAGCCATAACCTTCGCGCGTCCAACTGAAATTGCTGGAAGTGAACAGCGTGCGATATTTTAAATTATTTTTTTTCAAAATATCGTCGTGAACCAATAGCCGTGTGCCGTACATGTAAAACAGCTCGCCGATTTTATTGGAAATGGAAACATCCTTATTGATATTTTCGTTGCTCACTTTGATAATCACCGGCTTGGTGACTGGCTCGTAGCGCTGCTGCCGTACCTGAAAAATGCCCATATTCCGCGTCTGGTAAACCGGCACCTGAATGTAGGCCGTGCTTTTGTCCATGAAAATTTTGTTATCAAATTCAAAGCCGTAATTTTTCGTCAAAGAACTGATGTTCACACGCGTAGGCATACCGCTCAAATCGAACGCTCCCGGATTTTGACGCGAGGGACCTATGCGGTAGTTGTACTGCTGCGCCGCCATGATAATACGCACGCCGTTGTGCACTAATTTGTCAATTTCATAGAGCTGGCGTTCTTCCAGCGGCTGGTCGATCATCAGCACCATAGTCTGAATATCGTCGGGAATCGGATCGTCTTTTTTGATATTTGTGCGTTTGACGTCGTAGCCATTTTGCTGCAGCAACTCAACCGCGCTGTTGTACATGTCCTGCGGCTGCTGCTGGTAGTATTGCTGATACTGCGGCTGCGGCTCCGGTTTCCCCGGATAAAATCCGATTTTAGGCCTCTTATTGGAAATCAGCTTGTAAATTCTGGACATGATTTCATATTCCAGGCTACCGAAAGTTTCCGGCCTGACCTCAGGGATTACATCTTCTTTCCGATCCAGATAGGACAGAACCAGTGAAGAATAGACGCGCTTCACGGCAAATTCGTCCCGATCAGCACTTTGCACGCCGAAAGGAATTACGCCTTTCTCATACAACCGCTCGGCGATTTTTTTGCGCGTGATTTTCGGTTTCGTCTTGGCTTCAATCACATCTTTCTTTTTTTGTTGTTCTTTGGCTTTCTGCGCTTGGTAAGCCTCTTTCTCTTCTTCCGCGGAGGGATCGAAAACAGTAAATTTTAATTTCCCATTGGAAGCCAATTTCAATTCTTTTAGCTTGTCGATGACGTCCCGTTCCAAATTTTTCCACTTGGTGGGCATTTTTTCCGATGAAGAAACATAATACGTGACATCAATCGGCGCTTCCAATTTGGCAAATATTTTTTTCACCGCCGGCGATAATTTGTAAATTTGATTCGCCGTCAAATCAAAGCGGCCCGGATTGATGTGATCAAAAATAATATTTGTCACAATGACGATGGCTGTCAGTAAAACCGCGCCGATGATAAATGTTGTCCAAAATTCTTTCTTCAAATTTTTCATGTTAATATTTCCTCCTTTCCAGTGATTTTGCGTTCAGGTAGAGGAATAAAATGGTAAAGGAGACAAAATAAATAATGCTCTTCAAATCAATCACGCCGCGTTCGATATCATTAAAATGGCGTGTCACGCCCACATAATTGTACAGAAATTGGCCCACTCCCGGCAGCCAACCGTCGATGACCATGGGCACATATTGCCAGCCGATGAGCGCTAAAAATCCGCACGTCAAACTGGTGATGATCAACGAGACGATTTGGTCAGAGAAAAAACCGGAAACGAATATTCCCACCGAGAGGAAAAAGGCGCCTAAAAACATTGCTCCGAAATAGCCGCCGATGATGGGACCGAAATCCGGTTTTCCCAGAATCGCCAACATAATCGGAATCACCAGCGTGCCCGCTAACGCCACCAGATAAAACAGAAAACTGGCGAAAAATTTGCCCAGTACAATATTTTCCGTTTTTATTGGCAACGTCAGCAGCAATTCCTCGGTGCCCAATTTTTTCTCTTCAGACCACAGCCGCATGGAAATTGCCGGGATAAAAATCAGCCCCAACGTCAACGGCAGTTGAGAGAAAAAAGCCCGCATGTCCGCATTGCCAAAAAAGAAAAAATGAAACATGTACAATCCGGAATTTAATAAAATGAAAATAATACTAAAAACATAAGCAATCGGAGAATAAAAATATGCCCTGAATTCCCGATTAAAAATAATTTTCACGTCGTTCATGCAGTACCTCCTTCCTCTTTCGGCGAAGTTCCGACGTCCTCCGCATTAGGCGAGGTTTGCGTTAATTTGATGAAGGAGTCTTCCAGTGAAATTTTTTCTCGCTGGAATTCCACTACCGTCCAATTGTGTTCCTTAATGAGCTCGTTCAACTTTTCCACGAGATCGACGCTGTGATCCGCGAAAACATGAGCGCCGACAATGCCGCGCGGCTGCTCTGAATCGTATTCGATATTTTCAATTTCCGACGTCGCTTTGATCGCTGCTTCGAAATCTTTTTTGTTGCTTTTTACGGCAATGTAGTAAGAATTTTTCTGCGTCACTTTCTGCCGCAATTCTTCAAAAGAGCCGTCGCCGACTAATTTGCCGTCATTGATTACCAAAATGCGGTCAGCAATCGTCGCGACTTCCGGCAAAATATGCGTGCTCAAAATAATAGTTTTTTCCTTGGCCAGTTCGCGAATCAAATTGCGAACGCCAATAATTTGAATGGGATCCAGGCCCGAAGTCGGCTCGTCCAAAATGAGCGCTTCCGGATCGTGAATCATTGCCTGCGCCAGACAAGTACGCTGTTTGTATCCTTTGGACAGCACGCCGATTTTGCGATTCAGCACGCTCTCCAGACCTGCTGCCTGAACGACCCAGTCAAATCGCGCTTTCAAATTTCCGTTCAAATGGCGCGCCTGGCCCATGAATTCCAGATACTCACGAACTAACATGTCCGAATAAAGCGGAACCGTTTCCGGCAAATAGCCAATTAATCGCCTGACTTCCAGCGGCTCCTGCAACACATCGTGTCCGCCCACAGTGACTGTGCCTGAGGTCGGAGCGGTGTAAGTAGTGATGATTTTCATCGCTGTCGATTTGCCGGCGCCGTTAGGCCCGACAAAGCCGATAATCTCACCTTTTTTCACTGAAA
This sequence comes from Calditrichota bacterium, assembly GCA_013152715.1. NCBI lineage: Bacteria > Pseudomonadati > Calditrichota > Calditrichota bacterium. The sequence goes on along the minus strand of JAADFU010000013.1, from coordinate 4,283 downwards.
AAGTAACGTCAATCAGCGCCTTGGTGAGTCCGTAGTTTTTGCACACCTGTTTTAATTCAATCATAACCCTTCCTCTTGTTATGATTTCAGTTACTTATTTTTTAATGTTTGATTTAATAAAAATAAAATTTTGATTTTGGAGCGAATTCATTGAAAATTATCAAAAAGATTTGCAGAACATTTACCAATCGTCAGTAAAATAATTTTTCATTTTCAGCGCCTGTTTTTTCCCTTTCTTTTGCTGAAATCCGTATCTTTTTGAATATGGCTAATTATTTTAAAAATAAGGAATAGCGGCTTTATGGCTGAAATATAACAAAAATATAACGATTCAAATTTTCCGTGAGTTCCCAATTCCGAAAATTTTTAGTTTTTTATTTTGAAAACAAAAGACGGTTGAATTTATGTTTTGAATTCAGCGAGGTCATTTAAAATTGAAACACTGTTTTATTTCAAGCGAAAATCAAATAGTATGACTGATGAAATGCAGAAAAAGTTCTTGCAATTTGCTGCTGATTTCTGTATTTTAAAAAATAAATTTTGCCGCAGCGACACAAAAAGCAATGACAACCTCAATAAAAAATTAAAGATAAGAATCAAATGACAATGGCAAAAACGGGAATCAAAAAGAAATTATTTCTTTGCAGCGCAATTTGTTTGTTAATCATACTAATTTCGTTCTGCGCCAAACAAATGCCTCCCCGCGGCGGGCCCGAAGACAAAACACCGCCTTCAATTGTCTCCACATTTCCGGAAAACGGGGCTTTGAATGTCCCCACTGACGCTGCGATTAAAATTGCATTCAGCGAACGGGTGACAAAAAGATCTTTCGAAGACGCCTTTTTCATTTCACCGCTGCCTTCCGAGGAAATTCAATTTCACTGGCGCGGCAAAAAAGTCAAAATCACTTTTGGCGACACGCTTAAATCGCCACGCACTTACGTCGTCACCATTGGCGCCAAATCCAGCGATTTGAGAAATAACCGCATGGAACAGTCCTATTCCATCGCCTTCTCGACCGGGCCAAAAATTGACGAAGGACAGGTTTCCGGGCATGTGTTCGGCAAATCGAATGTCGGCGGAACGCTTATTTGCGCCTATCAGATCGGCGAAAAATCAGCTCCCGATCCGTCCGAGCTGCTGGCAGATTATTACACTCAGTGCAACGAAAAAGGCGAGTACCAACTTAAATATATGGCGCCGGGGAAATATCGTTTTTTTGCCATCGGCGACAAAGATGGGGATCGCAAATATACCCGCGGCTTTGACGCCATCGGCGTGTCCAACGGCGACGTGACGCTCAGTGAAATGAAATTATTGCTCACTGACATAGATTTTCAAATTACAGTCGAAGATACTTTACTGCCCTTTCTGAAGTCCGCTTATGCAGTGGATAAAAATCGCGTTGACGTGCGTTTTAACGAAAATATTCAGCCGTTGGCAAAAAATTTGCCGGAGAAATTTTTCAAAATTTCCGCTGAAAACGATGCGCAAACACATTTGCAAATTAAGAGTTTTTACCAGGATTCGCGCGACGGGTCGATTTTTCATCTCATTACCGACGAGCAAAAAGAAATGCCTTACGAACTTTTCGCACAAAATATTTTTGACCTGTCAGCTAATCCGATTGACACCGCCTACAACTCGGTGGTTTTTGACGGCTCTGCTGCGCCCGACACGATCCCGCCGGCGCTCGTTTTTCAATCAATCCCAGACAGCAGCCAATCCATTTATCCGGACTCCAGCATATTTTTTGTTTTTTCCGAACCCGTTCGCCCGGAATCAGTTGAAAGCCATTTTCATTTTTTTGACCCGAAGCAAAAAGAAATGTCTGGCAAATTTCTGTGGAAAACGCCGGCGCACGTCCAATTCATTCCCGAACCAAATTTACTATTCAGCAGCAGCTATTTGATGAAAGCCGCCGTGGATTCTATTTTTGATTTGAACGGCAATTCGCTGAAAGACTCAGTGTTTTCCATTTTTTTCCAAACGATGCCCAAAGACACGCTCACCGCCATCGGCGGCACATTTTCCGATGCGCAGGCGAATGCAACGGGCGAAATCCATCTTTTTGCCAACAACGGCGACCATCGCTATCATTTGACCATCCCTGAACCGGGACCTTACGAATTTAAAAATATATTGCCAGGAATTTACACCATTTACGCTTTTCGAGATGAAGACGGAAACGGGAAATTTTCCTTTGGAAAACCCTTCCCATTCGCCCCGGCAGAACGATTTGTTTTTTATCCCGATTCGGTGAAAGTTCGTTCGCGCTGGCCCAATGAAGGCAATGATATTATTTTGAAAATAAAATATTCAGAACGTTAAACACGGAGACAGTAATGAATCGATTTAGCTATCGAGACGGAGAACTATTTTGCGAAGGCGTGCCGGTAAAAAAATTGGCGGAAGAATTTGGCACGCCGTTGTACATTTACAGCAAAAATATGATCAGCGAAAAATTTAAAGCCATAGACGAAGCATTCTCGTCGGTCAAACACACCATCTGTTTTGCCATGAAAGCAAATTCAAACATGAACATTTTGAAACTGATGGCGTCGCTGGGCGCCGGCGGCGATGTCGTTTCCGGCGGTGAGCTTTTCCTCGCGCTGAAGGCAGGTATTCCGGCGAATAAAATCGTTTACGCCAGCGTGGGCAAAACCGACGCTGAAATCAAATTTGCCATCGAAAGCGGAATTCTGGCATTCAATGTGGAATCTGAAGCCGAACTGGAAGTTGTGAACCAAATCGCTGTGTCTCTGGGAAAAAAAGCACCGGTTGCCATCCGCATCAATCCGGACATCGATGTGCACGGTCATCCCTACATTTCCACGGGCAAATCCATCAACAAATTCGGGATTGACATCGACAAAGCCTACGGCGTTTTTCTCCGCGCCAATGAAATGCCCGGCATCGAAATTGTGGGCGTCCATTCGCACATTGGTTCGCAAATTTTGAACCTCGACTACTACGATGCCGAAGCCAAAAAATTGTACGATTTTGTGACCCGGCTGACAGACGCGGGCATTAAAATTCAGCATATTGATATTGGCGGCGGGCTTGGCGTGCATTATCCGGACGTGATCCCTGAATATGCGCAAGAAAAAAAAGAAGTGCCCGCGCCGGGGCAACTCGCCAAACGCGTCATCGATGTTTTGGCGCCGCTGGGACTGGAAATTGTTTTTGAACCGGGCAGATCCATCGTCGGCGAGGCCGGCGCTTTGATTACGCAAGTTGTGTACATCAAACGTTCCCGCGACACAAAATTTATCGTTGTCGATGCCGGAATGAATGACTTAATTCGTCCGAGTTTGTACGAAGCGTACCATCAAGTTGTGCCCACGACTTTCATGAAAAATAATTTTGAAATTGCTGATGTTGTGGGACCCATTTGCGAAACCGGTGATTTTCTGGCAAAATCGAGAAAATTACCCGCCGTGCAGCGCGGCGATTTCCTATCTGTGATGACAGCCGGCGCCTATGGTTACTCACTGGCTTCAAATTACAATTCCCGACCGCGTCCCGCAGAAGTCTGGGTTGAGGGAGAAAATGCGGAATTGATTCGTGAGCGAGAAAAAGTGGAAGATTGGGTTTAATTTTAGTAAGTTTAGTCAGATTTAGTTTAAACATCTCTCCTTAGCCCCCCTCGAAGGGGAACCAGGAAAATCCCCCTTTGAAGGGGGATTTAGGGGGATGTCCGGTAGCTTGAATGACAGAAATATTGTTACTCTGACTAAACAGTGCTATTCAGTACCGAAATTTTTATGTGTGTAGAAGTATCTACAATTTTTTTGCTGAAAATTTTTCTTTGTTGATGAGAATATATCGGCTCTTTTTTTGCCCTTTGAATTTTGAAGCAAAATTTCTGAAAACTGAATAGGCACGCTGCCACTTGTGCATTGCACAAACAAATTTTGGAGATAAATGAAGCCTCTTTTGTTATTTATTAAAACCATGAATTCCCCGTTTATCCGGCAGGACGAACTCCTGTTGGGTAAACATTTTCAGATAAAGCCGTTTCTTTTTCGTCCCGGAAATGCGATTCGTATGGCGAAAAGCCAGGTGCAGATGTTTTTCTGGCTGGTAAAAAATATCTGGCGCGCCGATGTGGTTTTTGTCTGGTTTGCTGATTATCATTCGCTGCTGCCAGTGATTTTTAGCAGGATTTTTGGAAAAAAATCTGTCGTTATGCTGGGCGGCATGGACGCTGTGAAACTGCCCGAGGTCAAACAAGGTGTTTATTTGCGGCCTTTTCGCGGTTTGTGTGCCAAATTATCCGT
>JAADFU010000012.1 GCA_013152715.1 Calditrichota bacterium | reverse complement strand
AAAATTTGAATATGCCGCTATCGGATTTAGTGATGCAAACGATTGAAGAAAGAAAAGAGGTGAGTTCCAAAGTACAGGGGCGGATGGTGAAAAAGTAGATTTTTCTTTTGGAACACGGATGCACACGGATTGTGCGGATTTTCACAGATTAAAAAAAATTACATTTGAAAATCCGCACGCATAATTTAGTTTGCACGGAAGTTGTCAAAGGTTAATATTTTTTCTGTCATTTGTAAATATTTTTCGCTTGAACTCTGCTTTCTTTCCAAAATTTAACAGCAAGCCAATTTCTTTGTCTGTTGCTTTCAAATAGTTAAGTAACTGTGCTTCGTGTCCTTCACAAATTCCCTCTGCTGCTTTTAATTCAACTATCACAGTGTCATCAATTATCAAATCAGCAAAATAATCGCCAACAACTTCTCCTAAATAATGAACTCTAATATTTTTTTGTTGTTCGACTTTGCAATCAGCTTTCCGCAATTCCGTTGCTAATGCATTTTCATATACTTTTTCGAGGAATCCATAGCCAAGCGTGTTATAAACTTTATAGAATGCCCTAATAATTTTATTGGTTAGGTCTGAATGAAGCATTCTATTCGTCTCCTTCTTTTATACCGAAGAATTTATTAAGACTTTGGTGAAAAATATATTGGGTGAAATTCATTGATTAGATTATTGAAATTAAACACGGTAAATTCATATTTTATTTTTGCTTTTAAATCCGCGAGAATCCGTTCAATCCGTGAAATCCGCGTTCTATTATTCCGCCTGCTATTTTTTCATTTTAATCTCCCACAATCTCCCAAAAGTATCTTCCAGCGCCTTTCCCAGCGGCTCGCCGCCCGGTGTTGTTAAATCAGGCATATTGTGAAATACGGCGTACGGCACTTTGATTCCTTTGACAGAGATGTACTTGGGATCGTCTTTGGTTAATTTTTCCCAGTCGTTTGTTTTGTAATAGAATTCCATTTTTTCGTCCGGCAGCGAATGAAATAAAATCGAATCCTCCTGCCCCTTTCGCGCACGCGCCCGATTTTTTCGCACGGATTCTTCGTAACTGACATCGAGATAAAAAATTCCCGCTTTTTTGAGAATCTCATTGTCCAGATAGGACAGCGCCTCTCCGATGCCATTTTCGCCGCCACGAGCAAACTCGATGATCAGCGTGTGCGTGTCGTGATAATTGGGATTGTACGCCAGCTTACGCGCGTAGGCGATATTCATCTTTTCAATGAACAAATTCCAGATAAAATCATCTTTGAAATAATACTCCTCATCCGTGAACAAGCGCGGTTTGCCGTGTTTGCTCAAAATGTCATCAATCACAAAAGTGTCCCAGACATAAGGGAAGTCATCCATTTCTTCAAATTCGCCGATATGAAATCGTTTTAATCGTGTCGGAACATCAGTATTTTTGAGAAAATTAATCACTTCTGATTTCCCAGCAGCGGGCCTCGCTGTTAAAATAATTATGTCAAAATGATCCTGTGCCATAGTTTAGCTCCTCACAAATTTAATGGTTAATGAACAGATTTTTTGCCGGTCGGAAAAGCGTGCCAGATTTTAATCGCCAGAATAAAACCGATAATGGCAAACGGCACCAGAAACGGCGCCCAATAACTCCAGCTTTTTGACAGCAAAAATCCGAGCGTGATGGCCTGAAAACCGGTTCCCAGATAGACAAATCCGTCAATCAAACCGACAGCGGTGGCGGCGCCTTTTCGTCCGCCGAAATCCATGGTCGCGGTCCCCGACAACATACCGTGCGTTCCGATGACTGCCAGCGACATCAGTGTAACAATTGCTCCCAGAACGTAAGGATTCATGTGCAAAGTAAAACCCATGATAAGGGTCAATACAATCATTAGACCGTAAAATAGCGCCGCTACAGGTCCCCGGCGCGAACCAAAAATGTGGTCGGAAACAAATCCGGCAAAAATTCCGCCGAAAGATCCGGCGAGCATCAAAATCAATCCCCAGTGCTCGCGCATGAAATGATCGGAGCTGAGACCAATTTCGTTGGTGAAAATCAGGTACCAGTGCATAATTCCCTGGCGTAGCACTCCCGTGCAAAATTCAATAATGGCAATAGTGAGAATAATTTTATTGGTCAAAATTTTCTTCAGCAATAATTTGAAATCAAACGGCTCCTCTTCCTCGCCGGAAGAAGCGTCTGCGGTGTCAAAGTCTTCAAATCCGGACTGAGAAGGTTTATCTCGCAACAAAAACAATTCAATCACAAAAAAGGTCAGTAATAGCATCGCCGGAATGAAAAAGACCCACCAGGTTTGATCGACGCCCTCGGGCGAAATTCCGACAGCGGAACGAATCAGATGCTGAATCCAACTGAGTTCCACCTCAGGATTCGCCTGGGTCGCCTCCACAATTGCCGTTCCCCAATCAAAGGCAAAATAAATTCCCAACGAAATGAGAATGCCAAAAATACCGCCAAAAACTCCGCGCTCGCGGACGTGGAACCAGGACGAGTTCACTTTCACGATTGCCACGGCGCCGAAACTCTGGAAATACATATTACCGGCATAAACAATGGAAAACGCCAGCGCGATATTGATCGCCATACCTTTGGCAACGATGAGATACGTCAAAATTCCCAGCAAAATGTTCATAACTGCGGCACCGAAGGCTCCGGTCAAAATAGCTTTTTTGCCGCCCAGCCGGTCAGTGAGCGGCCCGTTCAGCAAAAAGGCGAAGGCGTACGTGATCGTTCCTGCGCCGAAAATAATGCCGAAATCTTCTTTTGACATTAAAGAGCCAAGCGCATTTTTCGAGACAGTCAGGTTGTATCGCGCCATGTACAAAAACGCGTAAGTCAGTCCCATGGGGAACCAGTTCAGAAAGCGACGCACGCGAAAAGCAGTGGAATGTTCAGGTTTTTCCAGCGCCAGAGTGGCCATAATTTTCTCCTTCCAAAAATCCGGTCAATTCCCTGATTCGATGAGAGACAGCGCAGATCGTCAGGATTTTTTCAATGTTTGGAATAAAAAAGTGGTTAATAATAACAAATTGTCGCCTAAAATGCAAGGATTAATTCACAGATTTTCGGATTATCGGCAACGCCTCGCTTGGCTTGCGGATTTTGCTTCGCAAAACTTGTCTTGCCAGCGTGTTGTCCAAGCAAATTTTTTTCGGTCGCGGCGCTGTTGTTCTCACTTCTTCCATCGATTTGCGAATGATCAATGTTTTTTCAAATCCGAAAATCTCGCACATCAAATTGCCAAATTCCCAGCGGCTGAGACATTCGCCCCCGCCGAGATGAATTATGCCGCGAAAATCATTCGCAGCCAATTCCAGCAGCGTCACCGCCAGGTCATTGACCCAGATGGACGCGCGAAACTGATCATCAAATAGTACCACCTGCTCACCCGATTGCATTTTTTTTATTGTCGTCTCGAAAAAAGTATTTTTTCTCGTTATTCCCAAGCCGTAAACCAGCGCCAATCTCGCGATTACTGCATTGGCTGAATATTTCAAAATATAATTTTCGGCATCGACTTTTGTTCTGGCATAAAAATTAAGCGGGTTTGTCAAGGAATTTTCAGTGTAATTTTTCCTTGTGCCGTCGAACACTAAATCTGAAGAAGTAAAAATAAACCTCCGTTGATTTTTTCTGGCAAAATCAAACAATTGGGCGGAAAAAGCGAAATTTATCGTTCGGGCGAGGTACTTATTTTTTTCACAAAAATCCGGATTGGAAATAGCAGCCGTGTGAATGATGACGTCGGGATTGACTGCGGCAAAAAGTTTTTCCGCAGAAGCGGATTGGGCCATGTCAATGCGGTGAAAGTTTACGCCGGGCATGGTTACCGGATGGTTAAAAAAAGTGGCATGAACTTCAAATTTTCTTTTTGCCAAGTGAATAAGATGGCCCCCGACAAAACCGCTGCCTCCGGTGATCAAAATTCGTTTCTTTTCCAACTACTGCTTCTCCTTTTCCGGAATTTCCAATGAAATCGACTGGCTGTCCTTCTTCCCTGACACCAAATCAGTGACGGTAATTGTCAATTTTTGTCTTGCTGCTGATTTTTGTGATAGCGTAAGATACTGATAGTGAACGACCCGGCTCTTATTTGAAGAATATTCGTAAGATGTCGTGACTGTTCCGGGATTTTTCTTCACGCCAAGCCGCATCAGGGCACGTACAAAAATGGAGGCGGATGAAATATCTTCGCCCACGCGATATTCGATGCGATAGCGGCATTTGCCGTCATTCCCCGACGCAAGTTGATAAATTTCAAAGTAAACCGCAACCGGCTCGCCCTTAGTGAATTTATGCGTCGGATTAGGAAAAATATCAAAATCCGATCTCGTCTGCGCAGAAACGTAAATGCGCGGGTCAATTTTTTTCGCCACTAGAATCTGACTCATTTTCACGTGTTTAGTCGCCACGCTGTCGGCGACTAAATCAGCGTGAATTTTCGCCCTTTTGCCGGAAAAATCATCCTCAAATTCCAGCGCGTAATGATAATTCCCAGGCTTGAGCGGCGCGCCCGTGTGCGAAGTGAAAAATAGTTGTTTCCCGATATCAACGAAATTTTCCTTGACAAGCCGGAAGTTCTGTTTTTTCTCAAGTACTTTTTTCCAATTTTCATCAAAAATAAAAAGCCCTGATTTCAGATTTTTGCCGATTGGCAGGACGCCCTGATAACGAATCGAGTCGAGCGGGATGCCAAAACAAAATTCCGGATCAGGCATTTTCCTCACGTCAAAAAATCGGACAATATCAAGCGGCGGCGTGAAAGTCATCGAATCAGGGAACATTTGATAATATTGCGGCTTTTCTTTAGTCATGTTTTCATAAATCAGCTTGTAATCAAATTCGGGTGAATAATCCCGGGCAAAAGTGTAAGCGCCGGAAAGATACTCATCTTCAAATTTGAATCTGAAATCAGGATAAATCCAGATTTCCCGCGAATGCACCAACGGATTCCTCGTGCCAGGCGAGTGAGCGCCGAGATAAGGCCGCGTGCGAAAACGATATTTGGGCTTGCCGTAGCGGATGTAAACTTTGCCCATGTCGGTTTGCCAGCCTTCGATATTTTTCCTGGGATCGGAAAAGCGCAAATTCGCATAAGCCACCCGGCTGTAATGCTCCAATTTTCGCTCGTTTATTTTTGACAGATAAAATGGTTCATTTTTTCGCCAAAAATTGTTAACAAAATCATGCTTTTTCCGCGGTCCCATGGCGAGAAATTCAACCTTCTTGCTGTCCGATAAAATTGGCTCAATTGACTCCATCACTGCCCACTCTTCCGGACTCATTAATTTTTTCGCCTTTTCATATTCCGAATTCGCAAGCTCGTATTCCCTCAAACCATGATAGCCAAAGCCCAGAAAAAGATGGCAATTTTTGTCGCGGGGATTGATTTTAACCGCGCTCTCCAATAATTGAATCATTTCTTTCAATCGGTCAAATTCATAAAAAATGAGCGATAGCCGATAATAAGGTTCAGTTTCCTGAGGCCGCAGAGAAATTGCTTTGCGATAATATTCCGCAGTCTGATCCAGTAGTTTATCAGCAAATTCTTGAAAAAAAATAACGCCATCGCTGCCGGGATCAATGCTGACCATGTTCTGGTAGTGCAGAAGTTCATTTTCTTTTATGGAAGCAAGATGAAGATAACACTGATAATTGTCAGGATCTTTTTCGAGAATTTTTTTGAATTGATGTTCGGCGAGACTTGTCATTCCTTTTTTCAAATTCAAAAGCGCCTGATTGAAACGATATTGCAAATTTTTCGAGTCACACCGGATCGCCTTTTCGATTTCAAACGTGGCTTTAAATCTGCCATAGACTGTTCCCGCATTCATGTAAATCAGTGCAAGCTGATTGTGCGCCTTGGCTAATTTGTAATTTTTTCGAGTAGCTCCTTTGAGGTAAATCACTGCCTGAGTGGTGTCTTTTTTCTGCAGGGAAACGAGCGCCTGTTGAAACAGTTTTTCCGCCTCATCTTTATTGTCATTTCCCAATAAATTAATAGGCCAAAAACTCAGCCGGGCTGCTATTATGAAAAAAATGATCGTCCTGGCAAACATTCGAATTAGCCCTCACAAAAAAAGTCTCTGCCATTAAATTAATCAATAACAGAGACTTTTTCAAGTTTTATTTTTAAATATCAGCTAAAATCGAATCGACATTGTTGCGTAAACTTGGTCAACTTTAATTTTTTCAGTAACATTATTAAAATATTCGTTTAAGTAGCTGCCTTGTCTTTCATAGCCGCCAGTGACGTAAGCGATGTCGAGTTTGAATTGCTTGTCCAAAAGCAAGCCGATTCCTGCTGTGTAAAATAGGCGATTCGCTTCTTTAGGCGCATTTACTAACGGCGAAGGCTGGTGAATAATGCCGGCGCGAACTTGCGTATTGATAAATGGAATAGTAAATTCGCCGCCCATGCGGATCGTTGTTGTAGCACGAAAATTATTTTTGAAATCCAAATTTTTTCGATACTCATTACCCACCGGCGGCTCAGAGGTGTAGCGTGTCTGCGACCAGTCAGTGTACTCCGCATCTGCAGACAGCACAATATTCGGCAGCATCGTCAAAGCCGCGCCGACTGTAAATGTAAACGGTGAACGTATGCCGTAGTCCCATTTCCCGCCTTCGCTATTCTGGTAATTCTGATTAGGACTGTCGGCATCTTCGACCTGAGACACGGTCTCACGCCAGTTTTCTTTTGCTTTGATTTTTACGGGCGTAGCAATGGTCCCGGCGATTCTGCCGAGAAATCCCAACTGATAAAACGCGCCCAATTTGAAATTTGTCGCTGAAAAATTCGTCCGAATCTGCTGCAAATAATCGTAACTGTTGTAATAGTAATTATTATTTACATCATTTTCATTGAACGCCCAATCAAAAGAATCTTCCCCACGCCATAAATTAAAAGCCGCGCCCACGGAAAGGTTCGGAGTCACTTGAACTGCACCGGCAAAAACCCAATTTGCCATGTCGCCTTCTTCCACTTCGGTAAAACCCTGTTCAGCCCGAACCGTATCGAGCGGATTGAATCCCTGCAGAGCAAATCCCTCGTCAAAATTTCTGATTTTGTTGTATCCGACAGCAAAAACCATGCTGCCGCGATAAGTCGGAATGGGGAAGGCAAAACCGATTGAGTTCAATTTTGTTTTGGAAGTCTTATCCGTTTGCACTTGACTCTTGAAAGAGGCATCGTTAGTCAATTTGAAATTCGTAATGGAAGTGAACAATTCCATCCGACGAAGCTGCGTGAGACCGGCAGGGTTCCACAGGGTAGCTGAATAATCATCCGAAACGCCCACGTAAGCACTTCCCATCGAAAGGGCTCTGCCTCCGACACCGGCGCTCGTTCCCAAAAAGAAGGCTTCACTTTGAGCAAAAACGGTTGTTGAAAATAAACCAACTATCATTATGATTAAAAATTTACCGTATCGCATGTGCATCTCTCCATCTTTTGCTTGATTTATTTATTCTTCGTTTTTGACCCGGAACTTTTACTCCCGGAACTCGATGAACGCGACGGAGCAGGTCTGGAAACTGAGCCTGAACTATGATTTACGCTCGGACGTGAATAATGACTGCTGGGTCGGCTCGTCGAAGGACGCGTGTAACTTCTACTGGGAATGGACCTGCTGCTGCGACGAATACTCGTGCTGCTTCTATTTGTTCTGGCCGCGGGACGCAAATGCGGTCTGTAGCTGCTGCTATTTCCTTTTTTACTTATCCGCGGCGGATTGTATTTACTCTTGGGTCGCACTTGTGGCGCCGGTCTTTTTGATTTTGACTTCGGATTTGTTCGAATTGCATCCCCTGATCTCTTCGAACTTGGTTTTCTCACATTTTTATCAGGCCGGGCATCTGACCCAGGCGCACGAACAATTGTTTTCCGTCCGGCTTGTGGGACATAAGTTTTTCCCGTCGTGGGTCGACGCTTGATAATTCTTCCTTCAGGACGAACAATAGTCATTCTTCTGCGATTCACTGTCGTTTTTCTCGCATCACGATTCGGCAAAGCGTCATTTTTGGGTTTAGCAAGCGTTTGCCTCTCTCCGGAGACAGGTCTGGTCTGACGATTCGGTTCCAACTGGCCTCGCCGATTGTCGCCTCTATCGACAATTCTATTTCCGACATCCTCGCTTCGCGGCACCCTTTGTACTTTGCGCACGGATTCCCTCTGTACGCGGCGAACTTCACGATCGAGTTGCCCTATCGACCGACGATCAAAAGACCGCTTCTTTTTTGTCCCGGCGACCCAGTACATACCGCCGCCGTACCAGTAGTTGTCATAATTCCACCAGTCGTAATAACCGCCATAAAATCCGGCATACCATCCTGGATAATAGGGATGATAGTAGGGATCCCACCAATAACCAGGATAAAATCCGCTGTAATAATAGCCATAAAAATAAGGATTATAATTTGCACCATACCAATAATCCCAGGGATCCATGAACGGATCGAAGTAGTAATTGTTATTGTAATAATTATAATTTACAACGGTAGTGTCGGACTGGTCATAATAAGGCTCTTGCTGGGATTGCCCCTGTTCCTCCGGCGCTGTTTCTTCCTCATAATAATATTCATCATCCGTATCAACACGAGGTCTTTCCAATTGCGTATAGCACCCGGCGAATAAAAACGTAGCTAAAAATATAACGAACAACAATCGAGGCAAAATATTTTGCATTCGACGCATGGGATCCACCTCCCGCATAAAATTTAAATTGGATTTAATTTGTTCAAGCTAATATTTTAGACGTAAAGGAATTAAAAAAGTTCAATGAAATTATTGGGCGTAAGAATCATTAACCATTAGTGGAAAGTTTCAATAATCGGCATGTCGCGCGGATTTTAGCCATCTGAAAAGATCTTCCTGATTCGCCTCTGTGAGAAAAACATTCGCAATTAGCCAGACTCGTACCCCGAACAACGCGCAAAATAAAAAGGCAGATGAATGGCGCTATCCCGCACTTCCACCTGCCTGACAAAACGCTGACAATCGAATTCACTTTTTCTTTTTATACAGCGGCACGTAAACTGTATCCCGTATCACTTCACGAATTCTTACCACTGTTGGCTGAAATCCTTTATATTCACTGGCAAATTCCTGATAGAGGGCTTTGAGCAAATCCTGTACCTGCTGTTCACTGACTTCACCAAAATGGAAATGGGTAGAATCCTTTAACATTTCCTTCTTGTATCCGTACAAATTGTAACGATAAGTGCCATCCTCGTCTTGCTCGAAATACAACTTCAGCGGTTGATCATGCGCATAGATTTTCATGATGACATTGCCAATAATTGAGAGAATTTCTTCCTCAGGCGTACTCGGGTGTTCGCCGATATTAATTGTCAACCCTTCATCTCCTGCATTCGGATCTTTCTCAATCCCATTCAAAATGTCCTTTGTCTCTTTTGTCAGCATGCTTAACGTATGCACATTTCTCGAAGGATCAACACGGAGCAAATCGCCTTCACCAGGGCCATTCCCGTCGATGTCGAAAATTTCAATTTTCTCAACATTTGTTTCAGCCAGGAATAAGTCCAAAACCAATTTGTCAATCACTTTCTTGTCTGTGATTACTATTTTGCTGACAAATTCATAATCGTAATAATATTCCACTTGAGACCAAATCTTTGCAGCAGAACCCATTATCAATACTAACAATAAGTTGACACAAGCAAGACGCCTCATAATTCTACCCCTCGGTTTGCGAATCAGTCACCATTCCTTTGTTTCCTGATTTTATTCCATTCATAAAAATAAAATCCAGCCTCCCTCCTTTTCCCTAAACTTTTGTAAATATCAATAATCCCTCGATATACCGCATCAATTTCATTGGGTTCGAGATCTTTTCGAAACTCCCGCGCTCGCAGGAGCAACTTTAATCTTTCATTAAAAAACATTTTTTGCCGTTCTTGACCTGTAATATTCGAAGAAATAACGATGACATTCGACATCAGGAGAAAAGCTTTCGCGCGCCCTTTCCATGAAATCGTGGTATCCTGACTCAAATAATGATGCGCCTTTTGGATGTCGCCTTCACCTCTGAATTTTCTGCCCAAATTGAGCAGCATTTGTCCGCAATCACGAAAGTAGCGCAGATAGGTCGTATCGGCCGGGGTTTCAAAAAAATTTGGTGTGCTTTTGTCTGAATCAGCTTCAGCAACGACCGCATAAAGCCGCTTGGCTGCCTTTTCCTCCTGTTTCAATGAATCATACTCAATTCGCGCCAATTCCCAACTGACGACATGCCTGGCTTTGGTAGTTGTTAGTTGAGGCAATAACTCCGTCAAAGGGCGATATGCCCACTTGTAGTTGTTAACGCGCAAAGAATCGGCAATTTCCAGATGTCTTTCAGCGGTGCGAATATTTTTCCCGTCCCAAAAAATATAATTTTTAATAAAAGATTCCACATAATTCGAATCTTTGCCTGAGCTAGCAAACTGTAACGCTTCATTAAATGTGGCTAAGGCGGAATCCGCTTGATAAGTACGAACTTCAGTGACCCCCTTCGCCGTCAACAAGTTAAAGTATTCAGCGGGATCCCCAAAGGGCGGCAAGGTTGTTTTGGCATATTTTTCCGGAATATTTTTCAGCGGCTTATCAAAATAGCTCGTGATCGCATAAATCTCCTTGGCTTTTCGCGCATATTGGTACGCTTTTTGCCATTTCTTTAACTGATGGTAACTAAACGAAATCGCAGCATAAGCCGAATACACCCCGCGATCATGGCTAAAAAATTTATTGAACTGTCGTATTGCATTTTGATAAGCCCTGCTATCATTATACATCCTGCCGCGGTTATTTTCACTCATACCTGACAAAATCAAAATATTTAGATTGAAAGGATCTATCGAATAGGCATGTTCCAATTTATTTTGCACGTCAAACAGATAATATTCCAAAAGGCTAAGCGTTATTTCAATGGTGGCAGAATCATTTTCAATTTTTTTGAACAATTTCTTTAATTGATTCCGCTCCTCAAGCACAACCGACTTCTTACTCTTGATTTTATCTTCCAGGTTTTTGGCTTTCAAACGGAGCAACTTGAGCGAATCTTTCTTCATTTCCAATTTCGAGTACAATTCATAAACTATCTCCACATAATCTTTGGTATTGGTATAAATGCTATCCGCCTCTTTTTTACTCTTGTACGCGCTAAACAATTTAGCGGCTCGAGAGCGAGCGTTAATCGCAACGGAAGTATCGACGCCAACAGGCACGTAAGGCAACTCGTTTACCGTCTTTGGCATCAATACGGTTGTAGATTTTTTCGTAGTTGCACATCCGACAACAATCAAGAAGAGGATGCCCAAAAGCAGAAACCCTTTTGTTCTCATGTTTTCCTCAGAAGTGTTCTGTTCATTCCCCTTGCCACCTATCATACCAGTCTCGAGCTGCGGTAAAATTTCCCAACTTGCGGTAAGCCTTGTAAAGAATTTCGTACATCGCCTTACGGCTATCATTATCTAATAATTCTTTATTTTCCATTGCCTTATTACACAAATTTATCACTTCATTAGGATCAAACTGAGATAAAACTGCAAGCTGAATATAAGCTTTTGCGCGATCTGCACAAGGAGTCTGCGCAATCTGTGAAAAATAAACATAAGCATAGGACAGATCTTGCTCCAAAAATTCTAACCCCAATTGAAAACACATCAGACCGTAACTGTCAAAATAGCGCCCGGCTAATGAATCAATCGGAGCGCCAGTGAGCGAATCTTTGGCGGAATACTTAATCACACGATGCATTCTGGCAATGCCAGCTTCTTCATTGTCTAAATAGGTGAAATCGATCTGAGCAATTTTCCAATTAGTTTCATCCTGCGTACGCTTGGTACTGAGAATACCCAACAACGCTAATAAGGTCGCTTTTCCTTCTTGATAATTATTTGCATTCAAAATAGAATCTGCTTTGTCCTTCATTTCCGAAGCGCGAATGTTGCCATCGTCCCATAAAATCCATTTAATTTGTTTTTTGAAACTCTGCTTGTATTTCTCTATCGGAGTCAATTTTCTGGCTATTCGCAAAAACTTCAACGCCGGCTGTGCCTCATAAAGATGAATTTTGCTGTTTGCCTGGTAAGAAAGATAAGATACCAATCGCGCGGTATCAACGGGCACATCCGGCAATCGGTCAAAATATAATTCCGGCTGGGGCACGCTAAAGATGGCAGTCTTCTTCAGGAGCGTTGCTGCTTTGCCGTAATTCTCAAACGCTTTTTGCCATTTTCCTTCTTTGTAATATAAATTTCCAAGTTTCGCGTAAGAAATGCGACTGTCTTTTTTTGATTTCACCACCGTTTCATGCTGTTCAATCGCCCGATCCAAAAAGGTACGATCCATTATTTTCTCATAACTCGATTCCAGAAATGCGGCGAAATGCTGACGAAAAACTCTCACAAATCTATTGTACCTGATCGCGCTCTCATAAATTTTACTGGTCTGCGGAATCAAAGCCCGAACGACAGCGTCAATTACAGAAGAATGCAGACGCCCGTATTTTTTTGTCAATTTCCAAATGGATCGCGATTCATAAGGCGCAACTTTCAAATGTTCCAGCGCTCGCAAACGCCACTGCAATGCTTTTGTCGTGTCAGATTTTGAATGTCGTTCAGAAGTCATGAAATTCCAAAGAGAATCGCACAAGCCCGCCATTTCTTCAGCTTGGCGAAAATATTCAGCCGCGATTTGCTGACTCCTTTCAGTGACATTTGCTTCATTAAAAACTGAATCAGCCTCCTGTACCGTTTTAGCGTCCAAACCCGCTGGAATTTCTTTTTTCCCCTGGGGGATGACAATCGGCCGCTGCGTTGCCAGTTGCTGCTGACCTGCGCAAGCCACAAGAAAAATTAAAATCAACAAAATACCTAATCGCCGCATCTATTGTTCTCCAGCATCCAAAATTAACTTTGCTTTAAAAAATGAGCTTTTTTAAACCAATTCAGCGCTTCGTCAAAATTTCCCTTACTCGAATAAACGCGATAAAAAAGCGTGGCCAATCCGGACTGTTCGCTTTTCTCTAATTCATCCCAATACTGATTCGCCTTCTGGCAAAACTTCAGACATTGATCCTGGTTGAGCAACGAAAGGGAAGCCAGATAATAGTAAGCGCGCCCTTTGAGAGAATTATCAAAAGTGGTTATTTGGTAAAAATAAAAAAATGCCCTTTTTCGATCTTTTTGCATCGATTCGCCGGCAAGGCGAAAGCACATTTGAGCGTATCGATTAAAGTAGAGGCTTTTCGTGGAGTCCATACTCGCCGAGGAATCAGGCAAAGATGCCAGGATCTTGTTCTGCACCCAGAGCCGATTGATCCCCTCCGCCTTTTTGCCAAGCTGATAAAATTCCAGAAAAGCCAGTTGAAATTGAATGGTTCTTCTTGCCTTTTGAGTAGCAACAACATTTAGCGCGTTTTGCAGTTTTTCGGACGCCGACGCATATTTTTTTTCGCGAATCAATCCCATTGCTTGGGAATAATATTCGGCAGATTCAATGTTGCCCCTGTCCCAGTCGATTAAACGAATATATCCAGCTATTGCCTTTTTCCACTTGTCGTTGGGCGCAATTGTTATTGCGCGCCGAAACGAGGTCAAGGCTTCATCTCCCTTGTGCATTTTGTATTGAGCAAATCCGCGCTGATAAAGAGCGCTGAATAATTGAACCGTGTCAATTTTCGAAAAATCATCCTCAAAAATCAGGTCAATTTCTGTCTGAGAATACTTTTCCTCCTGCGGAAACATTTGCTGGGAATTCATCAGTTGAGACAAGCTATTATAAATGACGATCCTCTTCTTGCGGTCGGTTTCCAGAATAAGCCGTTTCAACAAAATCGGATACCGTTTTTCATCTTCCTTTTTGAATTTGTACAAGCCATCTAAATAGAGATACACATTTCTTAACGCCAATTGCAAATTTTTGGCAAAAGGATTTAAACGCGCTGTTTCTTCAAAATAGGTTTGCGTCTGTTCCAAAAGATCAATGAGTTTATCAGCGCTTTCGGCGTAAGTGGTTCGTTTTTTGCTAATTTTTGAAAATATTTTAGTGACATCAAGATACAAATAATATCCCGGCAAAAAATAATCTCTGTAAGCAGTTTGCGAATCTTCAGGCGTAATTTGCCAGTTTGTCCGATCCGACGCCCGGAGATATTTCCAAATCGATGTGTCAATTTTTGCTACATCAAAAACGGACTTTTTTTGCTCTTGTGCTAAAACGGTCGCAAAAAAACCGGCTACCAGAAAAATAAAAATAAAAATTCCAATTGAATATTTTCCTGTTTTCATATCGATTCCTGTTGATTCGTCTTAATTCTTTTGTCGGCTACTTTTTGAATTAACCAGCTATTCTTATGCTTTTGTTTTATTCGCTTTTTGCTAACAAATATCGTTTATTACCCGTCTCACCCGCTTCATCGCCTGAATGCAATAACAAGTCGCTTCATTGACAAGCAGAAAATATGAACAATTTAGCGAAGCTCGACGACATCAATGCAACGTTTTCGCCCATCCCCAAAACTGCGCCATTCTCTTTTTTGCGATATCGCTATTAGCGCTTTTCTGGCTATATTTAAATCTGACGACCTGACCATTTTTATCGCGCTCGATTGTTCCCAACTCGAAAAGGCTGCTCGTTTTAGTCAATCCCTGGTCCACCAAAAGCACATATTCGTTGGTATTTTTGTCTATCATGCAAATCGTCACCTGACGCCTAGATTCCTTGCTAGCGAGGAGAATTTCAAACTTTTTTCCGTCTATTATCAAATTTTTTCTCGTTGTTTTCATTGTCTTGTCTTTGCGCGTCAATTTTTTTCTGGGAATCAGTCCGATATCCATATTGTTTTTTCCAATCCAGCCCAACAAAGGATCCAAGATTTCACTCCAATCAATTTCACCACGAAAACCGGAAAACTGCACTTTATTGTTCTTTTGTTCCATTCGTATGGTGGTTGAAATGCCGCTACTCACATCGACATTTGACTGGTCGCCATGTTTTGTCGTGATTTTCGTTATTGCGTTCTCTTGAGTCCATTCAGATTCGAAACCTGTAGGGATTTCCAGGGGCGCATCATCTTCAGCAGGAACCATTTCCCCGTCGGCGAGTTGCATCTCGGGCATACTTTGCGGCATGTCCTGACTTTGGTTTTCAAACACCTGAAAATTATCTGAACTTGGCATATTCTGAGGCAAATTCGTCGTTGGTTCCGGTGGTGCAGGTACAGGGATGATGATTTCCGGATCTTTTTCAAATATTTCCTGCTGCACCGGCTGCTGCTGACGTTGAATTTGTTTGGGCATAATTTTTTTCTGCACCGGCTCTTCGTAAAAAACCAAATCTTCTGGGGGTAACATCTTTTTGGGTAATTTGGGAATGTTGATGCTTTTTAACACAAAAAAAGCAAACAAGACCACAAAAGCGGAAATGATGTATGAAGTGATCCAGCGGTCTTGATCATAATGATCCCACCAGTTTAGCTCATATTTGTATTTCATAATATCTCACCAAAATTTTATCCGCCCCAAAAACCAAATTCATTGCGACAAATTGAAATTTCTAAACATGCCAATCAGACAGATTGACTATTGTTTTGGATAATCGAACATCCGCTTGAAGTGGTTCCTACGGCAAATATCGATCAGATTAATTGTTCCCTGCACGATTGAGTTGGAGTCCGGCGCGATAATCACCAACATCGAATCATACATTGCTTTCGTTTTTTTGAGTTCATCCTCTAACTGATCCAGATTGCGAATTCGAAATGACTTCTCATCTCCGCTGACAGAATATGTGATGAATTGCTGGCTTTTCGCAATACGAGAATTATTGTTCTGCAAGCTGTCAATGGTCGAATCGCTGTGTACGATCTGTATCCTGAGACGCAAGAGTTTGCTTTGTTGCGGAGATTTAGTTTTCTTACGCCCGGTTGGCAATTTTATTTCATTTTTATGCACAATATCGCTGATAGAGAGAAAGCCAAGAAGAAGAATCATCACCACGTCGATCAGACGAATAATCGTACCATTACGTTTCACTTTTTTGCTCCACCGGAATCATGATCTAAAATTTTCTGCTTTTTGTTTCTACATCCATCCCCACAGGGATATTATTTTTCTGACAAAACTTGGCAATTTTCATGGTATATTTGATTGGTAAATTCCAATCCGAACGAATGCGCACTTTCAATTTACGATCAAATTCTTCGGCCAAAGTTTTTCGTCGCCGCAGAATTTTATCTTTCACGCTTCGCAAAGACGGCAAAGTTGCATCTTCAGCTTCAACAATAAATGTCAGCTTCTTATTTTCATTCAATGTTATTCCTAAAATAAGCAGTTCATCCTCCTCTTGCTTATTTTTCACACGAGCGACACTTTGTGGCAATTTTACCGGACTCTTTTTTTCTATCTCGCTAATGGCGATAAATCCGAACAAAAGCAGCAAAACAATGTCAATCAAACGGATAATAACCCCGCTGCCAGACATTTTTCCCCTCACAAATTTTAAAAGTTCAAATTTTTAAGTAAAAATTACACCGCAAAAATTTCATAATTAATTTTTGACGGATTTACTTTTTTGGCTTCAATCTCAATATCTCTTGCGCCGCGTTCATTGCCAATGATAAAATAAACTTCTACAAACCCGGATTCATTCGTATAAGCCAGCAAATGGGCATTTTGTGAGTCTTGAAATTTTCCGCTCCCCCGACTGAGAGAAAAATTCACTTCATAGCGAGGGATCGGATTGTCAAATTTGTCTCGCACCGCAACAATAAATGGTCGGGGCAAACGCTTCCCTAACTCGCCTGTTTGATAATTGCCGTCAACATCGACGAGTTTAGCCGCAGAAGCAGGTTTAGCCATCACTAACAGGGACTTGGGTTGGACTTCTGCGCTGTCCAAAGTAATGGTAATTTTCTTTTCGCCCGCCTTTTTTCCCAGAGAAAAAGCCGTTTCCGCGCGACCTTCTTCATTAGTGAGAATTTTGCGCACCCGGCTATCATTCGGGAAATTTCCGGCGCCTTCTTGCGCCACAAAGGCAACTTCCTGGCCTTCCAATGGGTTACCATCTTCATCGATGACTTCTACGACAATGGGTTGCGGGAGCTCGCTGCCGACTTCGGCGACCTGGTTATTGCCGGAGACAATTTTTATTTCCGAAGGCATAAGAATTTTTCGCCGCTTTTTCGGCGTTACTTTTTCTTCACTGCTCTTGCCATCAGGCTTCGCAGAGCCGGCGGCCGGCGTTTGCTCGCGAATTCTCGTCAGCGCATCCGCATCAAGGACAACTTGAGCCGGACCTCCCGACTGGAAGATCTCGTCTTTCATCAGCCTTTCTTGTAACACTTCACTGACGCGATTAATTGTCGCTAAATGACGATCAAATTTGTTGTTCGCAAGAGTAGTCAGCGAATTAAGGATGATACTGATAACCAGACCGATAATGGTTGTCGATAAGGCGACGCCCATGCCCTTTAAAATCTCCGACTGATCCGGAGAACCGCGATGGAACACCATAAACATCCCCCAAACTGTACCCAATAGTCCAAGCGCGCCGGCAGTGTCGGACAAAAAAGCCAGCCGCGTGAGAAACGGATTAAACATGTCTTTCAAATATTGTACAAAATTAGAGGTGATTTCATTGAACTCTGCTGTTGACCGCTTATTTTCGAAAACGAGAAACAACCGATGTGCCAGTTGAAACGCGGAGGCTTTTTTGCGCATGAATAGCCTTTTGAGCAAAGGGAGCCTCTCCATTTCATCTTTTTCTTCGTCAACAGAAATTGGCTCATCTTCTTTCACCTGTTTGAACATCTTTTCGATTTCTTCATATCCGAGACGTTTAATTTGATCGATAGGAATTTTGCGAGCGTCTTTCATTTCGCGGTTTAGAACAAGGATTTGTTGAAATAAGAAAACCACGCCAAGGATGAAATCTAAAGCCAAAAAATAGCCGAAGACTTCAGCTTCTTTAAATAGATCCAATAAAACATTGGCTGAAAAGCCTCTTTTCCCACTGTCCTGTGAACTGGTGTCGCGCCCGGGAGCTGATTTGCCGGCAGTCTTAAGCCCGGTTGTATCGCTATTTTGTGTTTCTGTAGCTGCCGATTTCTGTTGTGCCAAAACGATGACATTTAAAATGACCGCCGACGTTGCCAGGATCAAAAAAATCAGTAAAATCACCCGTTTCATTTTTCCTCCCTCAAATGTTATAACGAGTTGAAATTTCTCCATGCTGCTGCATAATAAATAGATGCTACTCATTATAAATAGCCAACGAATAGCATCTGAATAAGACCTATGTCTCGTGTTCAAACTCACTTATTGATTTAAGCGTTTTTCGACCTCCAAAGGATTTTTCAATATTATCACGATGCTCTTGAGTAAACCAAATTTTTTAATTTGTTCTCTTTTGATCTCAATAATATGAGACCTTTTAATCATGCGAAAAGCGATGCGATGGCGCTTGGGCTTTTTGGGAACCCAGCGCTTTCCGCCCAAAGAATATTGAAATTGGTAGAAAAAATCGCCCGTTCTCAATAGATGTCCATCTGCGGTGAAGCCATCCCAGGGGACTTCCGGCTCCACGCTATGATAACCGGCAATCTCATGCACTTTCCTGCCCAGGAAATCAGTGATCATAATTCGCCACTTGGATACATTGCGCCGTCTGATCCCAGATATCTGAAAAATTATGGAACTTGGTTCCATTTTTTCGATAGTCGGGCCTGAAATTTCGATATACCCATCCACAGCAAACGCCGTGTCCGCCATAGAAATGAGTTCTTTTATGCTATCCATTCTCGCCGCATCCAACGAATCAAGCTGATCCAAAGGCTTCTCCATCGCAAACTGAATGTCTTCCGGCGGAATCTTCAAACTATCAATAAAAAATTTTCTTAACAACACCGCCCGTTCGCCAGTGACCGCATCGTTGTAAGTAATGCGCACCGGAATCCGTTTGCCCGTCCTCTCCGTGTAGTCCTTGATGTCGTCAAAATTATGCTTAAAAATAGCGGCAGTCTTATAAAATGATGTGTCTTCTTCGAGCGCGTCAAGCGGCAGACCGCCGTCTTTGACCGGAACGTACAATTTCTCATTAAGTTGATCGCTGAAAAGCAAATCTTTGGGTTCAATAATTTTCAAAATCGAATCAGTTATCGCATTCTTACTAATCCGAATAATGGGCGTTTCCGCAACCACTACCACAGTATCGCATGAGGCTTGAATGTCATAAGCGTATAACGGATTGTAGCGCATATTCCAGGTCAATTCCAGTTGATGCGTGCCGCTGCCAAAACTATTCATCTCATTCAGAGGATAATCGAACCGATAGGTCAAACCAAGTCCTTTGAACATGTTAATTTGCGTTTCAGCAGTAATGCAATCATCGCCGCCGAGGTAACCGGCGCGGAAAATAAAACGGTTTTTTATATTTGCCTCGGTCATTAAGCCAATAGCAATTTTTTCATTGTAATAATTTCCAAACAGAGAAAAACCAAAATTACGGTACAAATATTTTCCGCCGAAAGAAAATTCTCGCGGCAATCTTGCACCGGCATTTGCTAAGGAGAGATCAGGTTTATTCAGATTACAGACGCTTACGCCAATGGATAATTCCTCCATGGGGCTGATGACTAAACCGGCGTCAAAGCTTGCATTCCACTGCCCGGTTCCGTTGGCAAAAATGGGGTCATTTGGATTTACCAGATCCATTTTGCTTTGGTCAAAAGTGTGATTGCGAAATCGCGTAGTCACGCCGACGGAAACTGCCTCACCAATGGAATAAGCTGCTGCAAGACCAAATTCGGATTGCGAGTAAAGAACGGCATTGAACGTCTGCGCCAGAAAACCAATTGCAATGCCTGTACCCAGTAAATCCGGATAGCTTGTTGTATTATAAGTATATCTGATGCCGGCAGGATCATCCGCCAAAAAACCATAGTTTAGTATCCGCATTCCAAAATTCACCGCGAGATTCTGAAACGGAATGATCGCCGGATTGCGCAATAGTGTTTTCGGATCGCTCCGATCCGCAGGATTATTTCGTATCAATTCCTGTGCGCCCAACGCTTGAAATAATCCGATTAAAATGACAATAATAATCGCTTTCTGTAAATTTTGCGCTTTCATCGAATCACCTTTTATTTTGCAATGGCAACGATACCGCGAGTTTTCGGCTTATTGCCATCTAATAAAATGTAAAAATATATTCCGGGCAACAATGGTTTCCCTCTGTCATCTCTCCCATCCCAATGGATGCTCCTGACTCCGGGTCGATGTATTTCTTTCTGGATTTGATTATGTAAATCAAATATTTTCAATACAGGATCCGCCACGTCCAATTTCTCGAAATTGAATTCCACCTCATCGTTGATGCCGTCGCCATTGGGCGTAAACGGGTTCGAACGGACAATGATTTTAGCGCCTTTGGTCACAAAACTATAGACGCTATCTGCCGCATTTCCTGCGACATCTTCCGAATGAAACCTGACAGTGATTTTTTGTCGCGACGGCAAGGCAATCTGCGGAACATATTTAACAGAAAATGTATCCAAAGCAATATCTTGAATTTCTTCAATAACTAAATTGTTGTATTGAACCTCCGAATTGAGAACGATTAGCTTTATTTTAGATTTATCAACTTGCGTTTGCTCATCCCACGTTTTTATATTGATTGATGTCGTCGTGGGTACGTTTCTGTCATTCAACTTTGGGCCTACGATTACAATCTTTGGCGGAATCGTATCCGGCTGCGGCGGCGGAATCTCAACCGTGAATTGGTACGTTTTAGTCGCCAGATTATTACTAAAATCCTTAATTGAAAATGATACTGTAATAATAGCGCCCGCCTGAAAAGCGTACTCTGGCTGATATTTGACCGTATCTCCGATTCCAAAAACGTTTGGAATAAACTGCAAACTGTCATTTGAAATTTTCTGTGAATCCACAGACATCGATGCCGTAGAAAGATCAACTCCTGTTTCGTGATCTACAACGTAAAGAACAATAGCAGTGCTGTCGTCAACATTAGTTTCATTTGGCTGTGGATGAATCGCGAAAATTTTTGGTAGTACGGTATCTTCCTGTACAGAAATAATAGAAAACTTATAACTCGTATCCGCAGGATTTGAATCAAAATCAGCAGCATAAAAATAGACATTAACCACAGAGCCCTGTTGAAAGGGAGCCGATGGCCTATACACGATATTGTACGCCGCAGAATCCCCTGAAAAAGTAATGAACGAATGATTTATCTCATTTGAGTCGATTTTCAAAATAACTTTTGAACTATCGACACCAGGGCTTGTATCAGTAACTTTGATGACAATATTTGTTGTGTCTTCAACAACCTCATTGGGTTTTGGACTGATCAGAGTGATAATTGGCGACATCGTATCTTTACCCGTATTTGCTTTCTCAATTTTAAATGAATAACTCGTATCCGCCCAATTGCTCGCCGAATCCGCAACGCCAAAATGAACATTGACTGTTTCATTGAAAGAAAATGCAATATTTGGAACAAATTGAAATTGGTAACCTTGACCGTCAAATGAGATGTTGACCTTTCCTTGCTGCGCGTTATTTACAGTGAAGACGTATGAACTTGTATCAATTTTGCAGAGCGTCTCCGGTACATAAATTGCAATATCTGTCGTCGGCGCTGCAGTGGTGTCTCCCGGCAACGGACGAAGCACTTGAATTTCCGGCATTGTTTCAATGATAAATGAATAAGTCGTATGCGATATATTAGGTGCAAAATCAGATACAGAAAAATGCACTGAAATTGTGTCTCCCATGTCAAATGGCACAAACGGGAATCTGATTGTGTCGCCGATACCTTGAGTAGTTGTATTAATTATCAAATCTTGGTTATCAATTACGTTACCATTTATTTTGAGCTCAATAGTGGATAAATCGACACCTGTATCCGCATCTTCGACAAACAAGATAATTTCTGTGCTGTCATTTACACAATGATCGTCAGGTAAAGGAGTGATAACTTCTATCACTGGCGGTATCGAATCATTTGGCTGTGGAGACGGCGCGGAATTAACAGCAAAAACATAGCTCGTATCCGCCACATTTCTGGCAAAATCTTTGACAGAAAAATTTACGTGTACGGTAGAATCATAAGAAAACGGACTCGCCGGCTGATAATCGACAAAATATCCCACCGACGTTTTCGTGAATGTAATTTCGCTATGGTCGATCACAGCAGCATCAACAGACAATTGTACCGTCGAACTATCGATTCCTGTTTCTAAATCAAAAGTGTAAATCTTGATATTTGTACCAGGATCCACTCCCGTCGCATTTGGTTTGGGAACGTAAACTACTATCCTTGGCGGAATCGTTTCAGGCGGCGGCTCTACTGTAAAGGAGTAACTTGAATCCGCTTTATTACCTGCTTTGTCCTTTACAAAAATATCCACAGGAACCGTGTCGCCATATTGGAACGGCTGCGATGGATTGTATGTCACGAAAAATCCAGCGGGAGTTTTATTAAAAGCTAATTTGCTATGTTCAATTAGCACAGAATCAACCTTTAATGCGAGAAACGTGGTATCAATGCCGCTCTCAAAATCAAATACATAAAATTTTACATCCGTCAAATCATCCACATTGGTGGCATTCGGTAGCGGACGAATGATAGCAATTTTGGGCAAAATAATTTCAGAGCGGATTTTGAAATAATAGCTCGTATCCGCCCAATTGCCGGCTGAATCAACAATTCCAAAATAGACATTTACAGAATCACCGCTTGAAAATGTATCTGCCGCAACAAATTGAAATTCATAACCCAAACCGTCAAACGAGATGTTGACGTTCCCTTGCTGCGCGTTATTTACAGTGAAGACGTATGAATTTGTATCAATTTTGCAAAACGTCTCCGGGACATAGACCACAATATCCGTGGTCGGCGCCACAGTGGTGTCTCCCGGCAGCGGACGAACCACCCGAATTTCTGGCGCTGTTTCAATGAAAAATGAGTAGCTTGTATCCGCTTTATTCCCTGCGAAATCGGATACCGCAAAATAAACAGAAATGGAATCCCCCATGCCAAATGGCACTAACGGATGGAATCTGAGAGTGTCGCCAATGCCTTGCGTGTTAGGCGTAGCAATTATATCACTCGTATCAATTACAGACCCATTTAGTACGAGTTCGATAGTTGATACAGCTACGCCAGTTTCCAAATCCTTCGCAAACAAAACAATTTCAGCGCTGTCATCGACGCAATGCTCCGCCGGAACAGGATTGATTATCTCAATAATCGGCGGAATCGTATCAGGCGGTGAAGCGACTACAAAATGATAACTTGTATCAGCCTGATTGCTCGCCATATCTGAAATACTAAAATAAACATTTACTGTATCATTGTAATGAAACGGCGCTGTCGGGATAAACTGAAATTCGTAACCGGTCCCGTCAAAGGATATGTTCATACTTGTCCGCGCGGTATCATTCACGGATAAACTCACTGAATTTGTATCGATCTTACAAAGCGTCTCCGGCACGTAAAGCACAATATCCGTGGTCGGCGAAACGCCAATTTCTCCCGGCTGCGGATGATTTGCTTGAATTTCAGGCGTCGTCTCAATGATAAACGAATAGCTGGTATCGGCTGAATTCCCGGCGATGTCAGAGATTAAAAAATTGACATTTATCGTTTCGCCATTTGTAAATGGAGTTTTTGGCTCGTAAATTATTGTATCCCCTTTATTGAATGATTTGAAAATCAAATCGGAAAGTGGAATCGATTGAAGATTTATTTTCAAATCCGCAGTGTTGATATCAATTCCTGACAGACTATCAATTGCCACGATTACAATCGAAGCGCTGCCATCTACACAATTTGCATCAGGCAAAGGACTGACTATTTCAATTTCAGGCGGAAATGGCTCATTCTCAATGGTGAAGCTGTAACTCGTTTCCGCAAAATTACCGACCAAATCACCAATGCGAAAATAAACCGAATCAACCGAACCCCAGGCGAACGGCGTCGCCGACTGGTATTTTATCGAATCTCCCTGGCCATCATTGAAGAAATCCAATGCCGCATGATCGATTGTGTCGCCATTAACCACAAAAATCACCGTCGAGGAATCAATACCGCAATGCGTCTGCGGGACATAAAACGCGATATCCGTTGAAATTGGCACATTGACTGCATTGGGCTGCGGACGCACAATTTTTATTTCCGGAATCGTTTCGATAATAAATGAATAGCTGGTATCGGCGGAATTGCCGACAATGTCAGCGATTGAAAAATTGACATCAACGTTTTCACCGTAGCCAAACGGGACGGTCGGAAAATATTTCACCGTATCACCTGAAGCGTCGGAAGAGAAGATCAGTTCAGATGAGGGAACCGATTTTCCATTTACAACTAAATTCGCTGAATTTTGGTCGATCCCGGATTTGTCATCAGAGACGTAAAATTTAATCCAGGTACTATCATCCACACAGTTCTCATTCGCAAATGGCTGCAAAACTTCGATCGTCGGCTTAATATGGTCACTTTTGATAAAAAATTGATACGCCGTGTCTGCTGCATTATGCGCAAAATCAGTAATTCCAAAAGACACATTCACGGTATCATTCCATTGATAAACTGAAGGCTGATATTTTATCGAATCACCACCTGCGACATGGATGATTGAGTAATCCCTGGGGGAAATTGCAACATCATTAATTTTGAAGACAATACTCGACGTATCAACGCCGGACACGTCGTCCGAGCAAAAAATCACTATGTCCGTATTCAACGAAGTTTCCGTCTGATCAGGCAACGGACGAACTGGCGCAATTTGTGGCGCTGTCGTATCTTTTATCGTGTCGAACCAGAAAGTCGTATCCGCCCAATTTTCCTGTATGTCGGCTATTCGGAATGACACATCCACAGTCTCATTGTAATCAAAAGGCGAATCCGGCTGATATTTTATCGTATCGCCGCTGCCATTCGAAATAAATTGCAGTTTATCCCACGGGATAATTTGATTATTAATTATCAGTTGCGCCGAATTTTGATTGAGCATATTTTTGTTGTCTTTGGCGAAAAAAATCAGCGGTGTTGCCAGCAGCGTCTCAGTTGAAAACGGAATCGGCTGCCTGACCTCAAGCTCAGGCGGTACAGGATCTTTTTCAATATAAAGTCTGTACTGTTTGCGCCCGTAATTTTTGTTCCGCGATAAATCAGTTGCCTCGAGCACCACCCAAACAGTATCATCGTAATTTAATTGCCTCGGCAAAGTAAAATCATAATCAATCTTGAAAAAGCCATCCCGAAAACGTACCAGATGCGGACGCGCTTTGATGATTCGCACTGAAGTGGGACGGACCTTGACAGTAATGAACACAGCGCTGGTATCTATTCCCGAAGGATCGTCATCTTTATGTTGATCGTCGTCATTCGCTGTAAATTTAATAGTAGGAAAGAGAGCTACGCCCTTTTTGTTCGGATAAGGACGCAAATTCGTAAAATAAGGTTTAGTGTGATCGCATGTCAGCGAATCCACAGGTTCAATTTTCATCTGAGTTTGCAAAACTTGATTTTTGATTTTCTGTGCAGTCGTATCCTGAAGGTGAAAACCCGATGATGCCCAGCCCAGATTCCAGAGCAACATCAGACCGATAACCAGCCCGGATTGCCCACAGAACTTAATTCTTCCAGAGCGTTTCATCGCACACCTTTCCCCTTAATTGCATTCAGCAAAATTGGTAAAAAATGAGATTTTTTTTAAAGAAGATTTCCTGGAAGTCGTGCCCCTGATTTTTTAATCGAAAAATGGTGATGAAAATCGAAGATGTCGCCCCTGTAAAATTGCCACTAAAAACTATCTTATGCTTATTTCGCATCTTTTAGAGCGAAAATGCAACTTATCAAATTGAGTGTTACGCGAAAATAAAGTAGTAATTTTTTTTATTGCTATCCCCTTCATTATTAAACTATTATATGATTTTATTTCACAATCTATTTAATTTTATAACTATTTTAATTTATTTACATTTTAGTTATTGATTAATATTAAGTTATTTATTTTTACTATCTTGCACTCATTGTTTAGGACTTTTGTTTTGTCTATTATAATAATTTTATTTTTAAAAATCAAGCAATTTCTTATTTTTTTTCATATTTTTTTATCCTACTTTTCCTGTCGTCAGGGATAGAAATTTTTTGTAAAATTTATATCATATCTTTTGACAAGACAACGGTCGTCCCCTTGTTTGACAATCAACTGAAAATAATGATGAGTTTTGAATTAAGATAAGCATGAGATGATAAGAAAAGGGGGACATCTGAAAATTTTTAGCATTGCAGTTTTTTGAATTTTCCGTCCGCAACGTACAATCAATTGCATTTATGGCAAATAAACGACAAATTTCACAATAAAAAAATATGGCACTAATTGCCGCATAGCGATAAAAACGACGGCGTTGCCCAAAGTACGATTGGAAAGAGAACATTCCAAGGAAGCATTGACAATTTTTGCAGAATGTGCCACGATTCAAGCCTGAATATCCAGCGCCGCTAATTTCCGATACAGGGTTGCCTCGCCGATTTGCAGATCTTTTGCGGTTTTACCTTTGTGGTAATTGTTTTTCTTCAGGACATTCAAAATAAATTGGCGCTCGAATTTTTGCGTGGCTTCTTTCAGACTCAATTCCGGCGATAGCATCTCATCCTTTGATTCCGTAATAATTTCCGGCGGCAGATCATCGAGCGTAATCATCTCCCCCCGACAAAAAATCATCGCCCGTTCGATCGCGTTTTGCAGCTCGCGGATTTCTCCCTGCCATTTTCTGTTCATCAAAAGCTGCATCGCTTTAGGGTCCACGCCGCGCACTTTCCTATTCATCTGACCGCGGAAATTTTGCATGAAATGGTTGACAAGAAGCGGGATGTCTTCCGGCCTTTCGGAAAGCGACGGCAATTTGATGTGAATGATATTCAGGCGATAAAATAAGTCTTCGCGAAAATTGCCGCTTTTCACTTCCGCGGCGAGATCGCGGTTGCTGGCAGCGATGATGCGCACATCTACTGTCTGCGGCTGGTTGCTGCCCACGGGAATGATTTCCTTTGACTCAATGGCGCGCAAAAGTTTTGCCTGAATGGTAATGGGCACTTCGCTGATCTCATCGAGAAAAAGCGTTCCCTTTCCCGCCGCTTTGAAAAATCCTTCCGTTTCAGCGATGGCGCCGGTGAACGCGCCCTTTTTATGGCCAAAAAGTTCGCTCTCAAACAACGTCTCCGAAACTGAAGCGCAATTCAGCGGCACAAATCTCCCCTTCATTCGGGGACTGTTAAAATGAATGGCGCGCGCCACAAGTTCCTTGCCCGTGCCGCTGTTTCCGGTAATGAGCACGTTAGCGCTCGTCTGCGAAACCTGTCGAATGATTTCAAATACCCGCTGAATGGCCGAACTTTTTCCCACAATGTTGTCAAATTTGTACTGATTATTCAGTTCCTGCCGCAAAACCTGATTTTCCGCGGCGATTTCCTTGTGTTGGAGCAATTTGGAAATTTTCAAGTAAACGTCTTCGAAATTCAGCGGTTTGATCAGATAATCGAACGCGCCTTTGCGCAACGCTAATATTGCCGTTTCCATCGAGGCATACGCAGTAATAATAATGAAGGGAATTCTCGGATTAATTTCGACAACTTTTTCCATCAATTCCAGTCCGCTCATTCCCGGCATCGCAATATCGGAAATTACCGCGTCAAACTCATAGCCGCCGCTGAGCAAAGCAAAGGCGTCCTCGGCATTGGAGCATTGCGTGCATTGGTAGCCGCGATTGGCCAACACGGCGGTGAGCGATTCGCGCAAAATTTCGTCGTCATCGACGATGAGCAATTTTTCATTCATCTTTGATTTCATCCAAATCTTTCAAAACGGGCAAAATAATGTGGAACGCGGTTCCCTGATTTTCCTCGCTTTCCGCAACAATTTCTCCGGAAAAGCCCTTGACAATGTTGTAGCAGACCCATAACCCCAGGCCAGTTCCTTTTCCCGGCCCTTTTGTTGTAAAAAAGGGCTCGAAAATATGGTCGAGATATTTTCCCGCAATGCCGGCGCCGTTGTCAATAATTCTGATGATTATTTTTTCACCGACAAGCTGCGTGGAAATTGAAATTTCGCCGTCGGGTCGTCCTTCAAGTGCGTCTCCGGCATTCAGCAAAATATTGATCAGCACTTGCAGTAACTGATCAAAAGAGGCTCTGATCATGGGCAAGCCCGGAAACAAATCCAGATTTATTGTGAGATGTTTCAATCTTCTATCGTAGCGAACAATTTGTATCGCTTCTTCGATGACTTGATTGACTGAAATGTCTTTGACATCCGTGGAAATTGGTTTGGAAAAATTCACTAATTCCCGGACAATGCGCGCGATGCGGTCAATTTGTTCGCGGATAATCTTTAATTTATCTTTGTTCCACTCGTCGTCATCGCGCTCGTAGAGCAATTGCGCCAAAGACGAAATTGCCGTCAGCGGTGAACCGACTTCATGGGCGATTCCCGCGGCTAATTGTCCCACGGCAGATAATTTTTCCGAATGGATGAGTTGTTGCTCCAAACGGCGCTGTTCTGAGATGTCATGCGCGATCACCGAACTGCCGCGATAGTTGTCATTTTCATCCCGAATTGCCGTGCGAGTGATGCGCAGCAATAATTTCCTGCCATCATGCGTGATCCGCTCCGTCTCCCAGTCTTTCACAAAGCCTTTTTCTTTGACGATTTTATTGATCAACTCAATTTCGCGTCGGGATTTTTCATCATTGGGGACAATCAAGGAAATGTGCTTACCAATCATCTCCTCGGCGCTGTAGCCGTACATTTTTTCTGCCTGTTTGTTCCACAACTTGACACAGTCATTTTCGTCCAACACAAAAATCGCTTCCGCCGCATCGTCAAAAATATTGGACAAAAACTGTTGATATTCCTTCAGCGACGCCTCGCTCCTTTGCCGTTCAGTGACATCATTCAGCAGCACGTTGACGCCGATGATGTCTCCGTTTTCTTCTCGCAGTGGTGAAATTTTGAAATCAATAATGCGCTTACCTCGGCGCAGCGACTGGTGCGCCACGGCTGACATCTCAAATGACTCGCCCGTGCGCAGCGTCCGCTCAAATTTTTCAAAAACCCCCTCATCTTTCAGCGCAGGAAACTGCTCGCTGATTGGTTTGTTCAATACCTCATTTTCTCGGATGCGGTACATTCTTTCCAATCCGCTGCCCCAGTAAATGATGCGCAAGTTCCGATCTAAAATAAATAGCCCGATATTCGAGAAATTGACTGCGCTGCGCAACAAATCATTGGCTTTCTCAAATAATTTTTTCTGGCTGGAAATGATTTCCATTTGCGCGTTGTGGTATCGTTTCAGAGCGACAAGCAAAGCGCGTTCAAACTTTTCCGAAAAAAGAACCAGCGCCCGCAGCGCCTGATCCCCGGTGTCGAGTTCTTGCAGCGCCGTGTCGCATATTGTGCGTTTCATGAAAACCAGATTATTCAGAAGCACGTCTACGCCGTGCGAATCACGAATACCATCGTGAGCGATAAATTCATCGATTTCTTTCTCGAGTTTTGCACCATTGCCCAAATTGATTGTCACAAAAAAATCAAACAAATTTTTTCCGCTAGCGCCCCTTAGTTTTTTATCTTCAGGCACCGAAATTTTTTCTTCCCATCGCGACAAAATTGTGTCGCGATGATCACGCAAAAATTGTGCGATCATTTTTGTCAGTAGCTCCTTCACATTAAATCAAAGCCTTCAAATAATAATATGTCATAGTAAAGGAAACCGTCAATTTCAAAATCGTGCCCAAAAGTGTTCCCAGAAATGTGCCCCAGCCGGCCCGCAACGCCTCTTTTCCGCTTTTGCCAATCAGCATTTCAACCACGACAGCGCCCAAAAATGCGCCAATGATTATCCCTAACGGCGGGAAAAACAGCAGCCCCAATATCATTCCGAGAATGGAGCCCCATATTCCCCATTTGGAAGCGCCATATTTTTTCGCACCGGCGACAGGGATGATGTAGTCCAAAATTGTCACGACAACCATGAGCACAGCCATGATGAGCACGAGCTGCGACGTCAGCGGCGGCGTAAAATGTTGAGCAATCGCTAAAATGAGCAAACCAATAAAACTCAGTGGCGGCCCCGGCATTCCGGGTACGACACAACCAATGAGTCCTACGATCATGAGAATCCCCGCAATAATTGCTATAATCGTAAGTACCATAAAAACAATCCCTTCTAATTTTATTAATCATGAAGCGAGTGAAGCTGAATATACAAAATATCTTTAAAAAATGCAAACGGGAAATGACATTTCTTGTCGGTTTAGATTTGCAATATGGTTTTTGAGGAATTTCCGATTGCAGCGTTTTGGTCAGCGCCTGATAAGCGGTCTTTATTTTTAATGCTGAGGAATTTTAATTGAAAATCAATACCGTTAGTTGTTATTTCATCGCTTTTTGAATCACCAGTATTTGCTCAAAAAATCGCGTACGTGGAGATGCGAAATTCCTTCGTACTGTCCGCCCGCCATTTCATCCATGGAAACGACTAATTTGGGAAAATTGTCTTTTACAGCTAATAAATTGCCAAACTCTCTTTCCCGGACTTTTTGATCCGGAATTAAATAAGCAACCTGAACATACAATTTCTCACCATTTTTTTGACAAATAAAATCTATTTCCTTCCCATCGGTTTTGCCGACCGTAACGGAATAGCCACAAATCAACAAATGAGTAAAAACGACATTTTCTAAAATCTGGTTTATATCTTTTTGACGAAAGCCGATTAAAGCATGTCTCATCCCCACGTCTTCAAAATAATATTTTTCTCCGACATCGAATATTTTTTTACCAGAGATATCCGACCGCTTTACCTTGAAAATAAAAAATGCAGAAGCCATGTAATTGCAATAACTTAAGATAAGATTCGGTGACATCTGAATACGTTGAGATTTCAAAAAATCGCTTATCTTTTTTGCCGATAAAAGATTCCCAATATTATCAGCTAAAAATAAGATTAAATTCTCTAAAAAGGCAACATTTCTCACCTGATAGCGCGAAACAACATCTTTCAGGACGATTGTATCATAAACATTTTTAACATAATCAAAAACCACTCTCTCTTCCAATGTCAAATGAATTAAATAGGGCAATCCGCCAAATTTAATGTAATCAAAAAATGCCTGCTGGCTGTTCTCCAAATTATGAAATTCCAAAAATTCAGGATAGGAAAGACTGAAAATTTTAGTTTCAATGTAGCGTCCGCTCAGTAAAGTTGCCAAATCGCCGGACAACATTTTCGCATTGCTTCCTGTGCAAAAAATATCAAAATTTCCCTCAGCCTGAAGGCTTCGCAAAGCTTTCTCAAATTGGTCGATGTCTTGAATTTCGTCTACAAAAAGATAATTTTGCTGAGTCGCAGAAGTTTTGCTCCGGACATATTTCATTAAATCATGATAATCACGGATAAAATCAAATTCGTACAACTCTTTGTTGATAAAAATGATATTTGGATTTTGCTTTTCCTTTCTCAAATGATCCATTATCTGCAGAAGGAAGTAGCTCTTTCCGACCCTTCTTTGCCCCACAATCACTTTAACGATATTTTTATCAATGAAAGGAATAATCTTTTCCAGATAGATATTTCTGTCAATGTAATTTTTCATGTTTTTTAACCCCAAAAATATTTTTATTATTTTAATTATACATAAAACTTTTTGTAAAATCAAGCGTTTTTTTATTTATACATAAAATATTAGAAATTAATTCATGGATTTTCCTCATCATTTTCAAGCCTTTAAAAAAATCCAAACTGCAAGAATGCCATCATTACACTTTAATTCCTAAATTGAGCACCACTTTTTTTCAAAAAGGGATAAAACTTTTTCCACAATTTTCCAGTCATAAAATTAGCATCGAAAATAATTTTTGCAAATAAAATAAGCACGGAGGTCAGTCATGAAACAAAAATGGATCATCATTTCCGTCATTTCCATTGTCTTCATTGCTTTTCTCATTTCTGTGGATTCCGCGATTTCCAAATCTGAAAGCAAAACGGAGCGCGGATTTTTGGGCGTGGTAGTTGAGCCATTGTCTAAAAAGATGAAATCCGACCTCGGCACGGACTACGGCGTGCTCATTGCGGAAGTGGAACTGGACAGTCCGGCGGATGAATACGGACTGACAGAAGACGACGTCATCCTCAAAGTGAACGACATCAAAATCCGCCGTCCCAACACGCTAACCCGCGCCATTCGGAAAATCAAGCCCGGGGAAAAAGCAAAAATCCTGATTTTACGCGATGGGAAAAAGAAAACGCTGGAAGTGAAAATAGGCCAATTGAAAGAGGCGAAAAACTTCGATTTCTCTTTCAAGCCGCAGAAAATGGCAATAAAAATTGCGACAAAAGCCAGACTTGGCGTACATCTCGCGGATTTGAACGAAGACCTCGCCTCTTATTTCAACGTCAAGAAAGGCGCTTTGGTGATTGATGTGGAAGAAGACAGCCCGGCGGAAAAAGCAAACGTGAAAGCCGGCGACGTTATTGTTCGCGTTAACGACGAGAAAGTTGACGACGCCGATGATGTCCGGGAAATTATTGGGGAAGCAGAACCCGATGAAGAAGTGACTGTGGAAGTGGTGCGTCACGGAAAAAATGAGAAATTGACTGCGAAATTGGAAGAAACTGAAAATGAAGAAAATTTTCTCATCATGCCCGGCGAAGGCAAACACGGCGTCATGATGTTCAGCCCGAACAAACTGATGGATATGAACGAAAAAATGCTCCGCTGGTACAGACCGGACAAAAATATTCGCATCGAAAAAAAGAAAATCATCAAAAATTTTGATAATGTAATTTGACATTGTGCTCTCTGAGTTAATCGAGCCGCAGTTGTCTGGACTGGCCCCAGCGACTGCGGTTTTTTTATTTACACAATTCTCCCCTATCGCTCCGCAAAAAATTTAAAATTTTCATTGACTTCGGTCTCATTTTTTAGTATTTTCAAAATGAAAGTTGCTGAATCAAGCAAAAAATTGAGACATTTTTCTTCACAACGCTACTGCCTTTTTTCCGCGATAGTTGATAAAACATAACCGGAGAAATTACCATGAGAGCCAAAATTCATTTCCTCGTCGTTTTACTGCTGGCAACATTCACCATCGCCGGCTACAGCCAAGCCAACTTTGATGTCGCTGCGTACTCGAAATTTTTGCAGGAGCATCAAAACATGGAGACAGGCGATATTCAGACTCTCTATCCGCTGCAGCAAACTTATTTCAAAGGAAACAATCAGTCGCTTTCCATCAGCGATTACAGCTATCTGGATTCTGTCATTGAAAAATTGGAACTGACAACCGATGAATTGGATTTACTTGGCCAAAATCATTTCTTCGCTACGGAGCGGCTCTCCTATTCCTGCTTTGGCGAGGCATTTCACAAGATTTACGGACTCGATCTGCCGGTCTTTGTCTCTACCGATGCCATTTTGCAAGCGGTTCACAATTCTTATGATTTGATTTTAATGGATTTAGAAATTGCATTTTTAGAACAGCAGTTGAGCCATTTTCTGGAATCGTTGTATCAAACATTCCCGCAACTGCTCAGTCAATATCAAAACGAAAGTCAATTGAGCCTATCGCTTGAAGATGTAGATCTGTACGTGACTATTGCCTATTCTTTGTCGCAAAATTCTTTGCAGTTGCCGCAGTACACAAATCAGGAAAAAGTGCAGCAAGTCTGGAATGCGATTTTTAGTGAGCAAATGACAAACATGGCGCTGTTCAGCGAGCATGTGAGGGAAATTGATTTCAGTCAATTCAAGCCGCGCGGTCATTACAACCAACTATTTTTTGACCCGATCACGCTCACCGAAAGAACTCTGGAAAATTATTTTCGCACCATGATGTGGCTGGGCAGAATCGATTTTCTGCTCACGCCTCCGCCGAGTTTCAGCGAACAGCCCTGGACAGAATCCGATCTGAAACGAATGACAATCGACGCTTTCCTAGTGAATGAATTGCTCGATCTGGCTGGCGTGAGAAATTTGCTCGACCAAAACAATCAAATCATCGATGCGCTCGTGGGCGAAAGCGACAATTTGACGCCAACGGAGTTCGTCGTTGCCGCGGACTCCGCGGGAATTCACCACGCCTCGGACCTGCTCGATGATTCCAATTTCCGTCAATTCCAGCAAGCGCTGTCCTCTTCCGTGAATTCTTCCCAGCGAATCTTGTCAAATTTTTTCATCATGGATCCTTTCGCCAGCGAGCCGGACACGCTGCCAGTATCGTTCAAATTAATGGGGCAACGGTTTGTGCTCGATTCTTACATTTTTTCTCAAATCGTGTACGACCGCATTATTTTCAACGGGCGGAAAATCTGGCGTCCCATGCCCGATCCGCTCGATGCGATGTTTGTGCTGGGCAATGACGACGCGCTGTATCTTTTGTCCGAAGAGATCACAAAATACAAATACGCCTCCCAATTGGCTGCACTGCGTTATCTGACTGATGCCTACGATGATTCTTTCTGGCAAAAATCGGTTTACAATCTGTGGCTCAATGCCCTCCGTTCTCTGAATCCAGCAAAAAGGACGGGCTATTTCCCGATTTTCACAAAAACCGCCGCCTGGCACCAGCAAAAACTCAATTCGCAATTAGCCTCCTGGAGCCAACTGCGGCACGATAATTTGCTTTACGCCAAACAATCTTACACCGGCGGCACCGTCTGTTCTTATCCCCATTCCTTCGTGGAACCGAACCTTAGTTTCTTCACTGAAATGAAATTTCTGGCCGAGAATGCGGGCGATATTTTTCAGAGAATTCTTCCCCAAAATAATCCCCTGTGCGACTCTGTGATTTTCCACTGGCAAAGATTCGCCGGCATCATGGGAAAACTCAAAGAAATCGTGCGCAAAGAGATCAATCGCGAAAACTTCACTGACGAGGAAATCGAATTTTTGCAACGCATGTTGTTCAAAGAAAGCGGCAGCGGCGCCCCGCCGTTTTCCGGCTGGTACGCTGATCTGTTTTACGGCTGGGAAAAAGGCGCAAAAATAGACTACCTCGTCGCCGATGTGCACACGCAGCCCACAGACGAATTTGGCAATATCGTGGGCAGAATTTTGCACGTTGGCGTGGGACAAGTGAACATGGGCGTTTTTCTGGCAGACAGTCCGTCCAACGATTTTCGTCCCACCTGTTTCGTGGGGCCTGTGATGAGCTACTACGAGAAAATAACGGAAAACTTCAACAGACTCACCGACGATGACTGGGCAGAGATGGTCAACAATGATCAGACGCCGGAAAGACCCGACTGGGTGAATCTGTATCTAACCGACAAGGCAGGCAAAAAACGCCCGGCAGGAACTGAATTGCCGGGAATCCCCTACACCGCGGTCGAGAGAGCGCAACCGAGGACACCCGAACATTTTCGAGTCATTCAAAATTATCCCAATCCATTCAATCCGAGCACTAAAATTCGCTTCACTCTGCCCGGCGCCGACCAAGTGAAAATTACTGTCTATGACGTACTCGGAAAAGAAGTCGCAGTACTCGCCAATGAAAAAATGGCCGCCGGCACTCACGCCATTGATTTTAACGCCAGTCAATTATCCGGGGGACTTTATTTCTGCACTATTCAGACCGAGGCGGGGAAAGAGGTGATTAAGATGTTGCTGGTGAAGTAGCAATAAATAACGTGGGTAGCAAAATTTTTCGTTTTTTGTTATTTTTCGCTTGACATTCTGAAATTTTTTCGATATAATATGTTACCTTAACTTCAGGATCACAAATGGCACACACGACTCCCACAAAATCTTCTCGCACCCAACCTGAATTACTCGACCAAGGTGCGCACCGCCGTGCGTGTGAAACATTACCGTTACCGGACAGAGCAGGCGTTTGTCTATTGGATAAGAAAAGACTTGTT
The DNA here is from genome assembly GCA_013152715.1 of Calditrichota bacterium. Classification (NCBI taxonomy): domain Bacteria; kingdom Pseudomonadati; phylum Calditrichota; species Calditrichota bacterium. The sequence continues at coordinate 164 of JAADFU010000012.1, read as the reverse complement.
CTTTTCATACAAAGCAACCCCTAAAATTTTCTAATATTAGAAAAGAGATTCCCAAATTAGTGGACTTATAAACTAATATGTTAGCCTAATATTAAGGAAAGCATTGTTAATTGAAAGATATTATTAAAAATACTAAATTATCTCCAATTGAATTAGCAAAACAT